>NZ_JBFTRT010000327.1:0-5556 GCF_056399685.1 Pedobacter sp. 01N416 | reverse complement strand
AACTATAGGAAAGGGCGTCACAATAGACCTTAAAAGGGAGTTCTTTGATATATCTGTTGAATCAATCCGATTACCTGATGGAAATTACCTTTCTACCTATAGAAATGAAGAGCTGTTTATAAATATCTTTTGCCTCTACGCAGTCACCAGCCAGAACGATTTTAACATGCTACATGAACAACTTCCTGCTGAAATGAAAGACTTTGGTTCTCACATGCTTATTATACAAGGCGTGGCAGAATTTATAAGACGCGTTGAATTGTCACTGACCAAACTTAACTTGAACTTTCATACAAGTCCTGTTAAGTATACAGACTTTGGCATGACGGAAAGATCAAAAAGCTACTTCGAAAAGCCATTAAGATATAAGTATCAAAGAGAATTTAGATTCGCATTCAAAAATACGGTTAAACGCGCTGAAATCATTGATATTGGAAATATCGAAGACATATCAATACTCTTGAGTATTGATAAATGCAAGTCAATAAGAATCTATCAGAAAACCGATGATATGATTGAGCACTTAGTGGAGGTGCATAGGACGCTAATGAAAAATCACTTTGATGCTATCGTAGCTTATAATAATCACATAAATTCCAACGGAGGCGGTTGCGAACTACCTAGATTGTTAGAAGATTTTAATGTTGCTGTATACCAGCTTAAAGCGTTCGAGGAGTCACACGGTCTAGTTGAGTACAGAGAAAAAATCTCGAATTCAATATTGAATGGTAGGTAAAAACTGCAAGACGATGCACATTTCCCTGTCGTATCTGTTTTATTACCCTCTTCAAAATAAAAATGTGCAACGAGTGGTCAGCATTATGATTGTCGTTTTAAAAGGTAAACAACTGTTTGGAGCACTCCTGACCTTGTAAACACAACATCGATATCTACACCTTTTCAGCATATCCAAAAACTGGTAACTCTCCCCTAAAGTAGGTTAAGTAAAAAATCTTGGATATTGATAAGATGGATTGGTTGACTTGCAATCATCTCTCATTCTATTATCTTTGCATAACTAAATCTCTCTTATAAAGTTAACGCTCGATGAAACGACACATTCTATCTTTAAAGGCAACTTTAGCAATTATGATTATGCTGACAGTCTCGGTCATAACATTCGCACAAAAGCCAACCTCCCAACACTTAACTTTCAAAGGCGTACCGATAACTGGCACCTTGATAGATTATGTATTTAAGATGAAACAGAATGGTTTCAGCCACATCGCAACTAAAGATGGGACAGCGATCCTCCAAGGAGATTTCGCAGGTTATAAGAATTGCGTAGTTGGGGTTTCAACGCTTAAGCAAAAAGACTTGGTCTATCAAATAGCTGTTGCCTTTCCAGACAGAGAAACATGGTCAGCACTATACGGAAATTACAGTAGTCTGAAAGAGTTGCTGACAGAGAAGTATGGGAAACCAAGTACCAAAGTTGAAAAATTTGATGACGAGCGTCAGGATGATCATAATAAGATGTATCAAGTTCAGTTTGATAGATGTAAGTACTACTCGATTTGGCAGACGGAGCAGGGTGACATAGAAGTTTCGATTGAACATAACAGTATAACAAGTTGTTTTGTTAAGCTAGCTTACTTAGATAAAATCAATGGAGCTATCATAAGAGCCAAAGCAAAAGACGACTTATAGAGTAGAAAGGTGGTTAACCGTAAGTTATAGCACTAGGTAAACCATATCCGCTTATACACCATCTGCAATTAAGAGATCAATAACTAAATCCAGGAGTTCATCAGATGGAAGCGTGCATGTAAAAGGCTATGCTCGTAAAGATGAGCATATGTTAAGCTACATACAAGATCAGCACCAAGAAGATATTAATCACAAAATGAAAGAAACTATAATAGCAGATTTGACAATGTTTCATAAGAAGCTAGCGACTTTAAGGAAATCAACTACCTTTAAGTTCAGAGGACAAAGTAATGCTGATTGGAAACTCGTTCCCAAAGCTGGCAGAGATGAGTTTTCTCATTCAAATGATGAAAAGTTATTTAAGCAATGGAAACGCAGAGCAGTATCTCTCCTTAACAATGACCGTTATAATGACTGGGAGTTACTGTCAATTGCACAACACACAGGTCTACCAACTCGAATGCTTGATTGGACTCATAATCCTCTTACAGCTGCTTTTTTTGCATCAGCAGATAATTTGGATGTTGATGGTGCTATCTACATACACAAAGTTACCCGATTTGTAAATGTTGAAAAAAACCCTAATCCTTTCTTAATCAAAGCACCATCCATAGTTATTTACCAGCCAAATACACCAACTATGAGAATCGCTAATCAATATGGTTACTTTTCCATTCATAACCAACCCATTCTTGAGTTTGACAACAAATCATTCAAAGGGGAGTTGGAGAGATTTATCATTCCAAAGAGTCTAAAGGAGGAAATGGTACATATGCTTAATCATTACGGCATTAATTACCTCAACTTATTCCCTGATCTTGAGGGGCTATCAAAACATTTGTGTTGGTTTGCTGAGCATTACAAATTTTGGGATGGTACAATACTGGACGAATGAACGAACAAACTCAACATGCATTCCTTGAATTAGAACAGTATGGAGTCTCGAATACTGAGGCAAAAAAGATACTTATTAAAACACTGCTAGACAATGGCGTCCGATCTCCCAAAGGTGGATGGGAAAGAGCGACCTTTGATATATCTAGAAACGGTGCTACTAATAAAGTTTCTTTTAGAGAGCTGTTAGCAGATGTCAAGGCCAATGGATATGAATCTGTCTCGCAATCTAATGCTGATAATAGAGATGAAATCTTTGGAGGTATGTTCGGGATAACAACGCCAACTATGGGGTTTCTAAAGATCGAATCCACATATGCTGGACATACAAAATCCCTTACACCGCCGATGACCAATATACCTGTGGAAATGGCTCTCTCTGAAGACATTCTATTTTATAGAGAAGAAGCCTGTATGTACAGCGATGAGTATGATTTTGTAATGTGCACAAGATATTATAGAGCATATCTTACTGCCTGTATTTCACTTGTTGATGCATTCATTAATCGGCACATATTGATATACAATCATAGTGGTATTAAGTCTCCGGTTCTTGACGAACTAAAGGTGACTTCTAGATTGGAAGACAGATTAAATCTTTTTATGGCATACTCCGCAGGTGGTAGTTTGAATGACATTAACGAAGGAAATCAATGGACTCAATTCAAGGCTCTTCGCAGGCTTCGTAATGAAATGACACATATAAATGAACCAAGTTTAGGCTATTCAATACATGAGTTCGCCGAGCATTTAAACTATGTAAAGAAAGGTATAGGTGGGCTGCTTAAATTGATAAGAAACAAACAGGGTAAACCTAGTTTGGCTTTCATTGAAAGACTGTATTATGCACCTTTAGTGTACTTTAATGAAATTACGCATAAAGAGGATGGCAACCACATTATAAAGAGAAGAAGATGACGACAACCCATGAGGGCTAGTAAGGAAGTATCTATCCAACTATAGCACCAATATAAGCTTATCCTCCCAATACGTTTAAAAGAACTATTATTAAACACTACTTTCTCTAAAATGCGTCCATTACCAAATTCTACAATAAGGGTTTTAGCTTATAAAGCATTAGATCGTGACTTTGACAGGACTTGGTCTGATTGGGCAGTTGAAATGCTAATGAATGGTTATGATACTGAACATCTTGTTATCTTGGCAGGTATGGGTGAGCCATTCGATTACTTTGAAATGCAGACCTTGACTACAAAAGCACTTAATGAATGGGGCTTGGACTTCTCTGATAAACTCCAAACTGTATGGAATTATGTCAATTACCTTATACAGATGCGCCTTGATGGTACGCTAGAATCAGTAACAGTTCTTACTGAGCTTAGAGATCTTTACCTTGAACTTGATTATGAGAAATCACTTCAGGAGTTCTACTTTCTGTATTATGCCAAGAGTGATTTAATAAGTGACGAAGTACAATGGTATATTGATGGAGTGGACAGAATCAATATTGATGAGACAGTAATCAGGTACTTTAACGAGTGGTTAAAACTAAAATCACATACAAATGAACAATAAGAAGTTAATTGTACTGATCTTTCTAATAGTAGGATGCAGGTCACCATTTGTAGATTCATATAAACAGATTCAGTCATCGATAGAGAAGTCAAATGCTATCTTACAAGTCTCAAACCGGAAGATATTAAAAGAGATTAAGGCTAAGGAAATTAATGCAATTTCAAACGAGGCTGATTCTATACAGTTTGCTAATCAAGATCTCAATGGCTTGATTGACGAATACAAAAAGCAAATCGAGAACCTTGATCTAATTGGATCTGATGTAGATATCGCCTATAAAGTCCTTGCTACTCCAGATTTTATTAAAGGTGCTTTAATGTCTGCTACTTCCACTCTTGTTGAGAGAGTTTCAAAAGTTGAAGCTGAACAATCAATGAAGAACCATCTTGATAGTCTCATACTCGAAGTTGCTCAGGCTCATACAAACTCATTATATTTTGAACAACGTTTCAAAGGCATCCCTTCTGCTAACGCCTTGGTAGAACTTGCTAATCTACAGTTACAAAGCTCGGAAATGACAAATATCAGTTTAGCGTCTCTTGATAAAAAGTGTTTGCTTATAAAGCATGGAGTTGGCGGCTCACCTTTAAAAACCAAAGACGGATATCCAAAACTAAAACCTTCCCCTTAAAAGAAAGAAATAGATTGAAAGATGGATATTAGGAAGTAAGGGGTAACTGCCAATTCCACTTATCAGAAAACTAAATGAGAGCCAATGAGCAGTTCTAATAGAAACGATATGGTTAAATGTTTGAATCAAACTGTGATACCAGTCTTAAGAAGTTTAAACTTTAAAGGCTCTTTCCCACACTTTAGACGGCAGACAGATGAACGGATTAACCTTTTAACGTTTCAGTTTGACAGAAGTGGTGGTGGATTCGTAATTGAAATTGCCAATTGCCAACCAAATGGCATTATAACTTCTTGGGGACTCGAGATTAAGCCTAATAAAGTAACTGCTCATGATGTTAACAAGCGAAAGCGTATTCAAAGCAACATGAATACCGAGAGTAGTCTAAACGAAGATTGGTTCCGTTACGACAAAGATTATCTATTTGGGCTAGGTAACGTTTACAAGAAGATTTGCAAAGAGGTGCTGCAAAGAATACCCATTGCGGAAGACTACTGGAAAAACGGAGAAGTTAATGATTGATATTATGGTATCTATCTAACTATTGCACCAATTTAAGCTTCTCCCCTCAACACATTTCAAGAAATTCCGGCATAAACGCTCAGATAGCCACCACACTGGCTATTTATATCCGTTGCTTCTTGATTTAGTTGAGTTGAAAGCTTGGTACATGTGCCATATTTAAATAGATACAACTATGGTACAAGAACAATTTAAAGTAGCTGAAGTGCAGGTAAGCTACAAACCAGATTACAATATCACGGATCGCCCTAAGATTACCTCATCAAACCAAACGTTTCAGCTTTTAAAGAGTCAATGGGATATGGGGAGGATCGCATTTCTCG
>NZ_JBFTRT010000326.1:0-8289 GCF_056399685.1 Pedobacter sp. 01N416 | reverse complement strand
ACACATCCCTTCGTCCATTCGATAAATCTAGAATAGAGTTTAAGATGTAATAATTGCCTATGTAACCATTCCATTGTATTTGTTAATTAAAAAACACCGATAGTTTTTGCATAAAATTTTCGGGTGGATTTGTAGGTTTGTTTTTCTTCATATCAACGAAAACCAATGTAGTTGTCCCAATGTTGATCAACTCTTCTTTTTCGTTATACAACTCGTACTCGAAAAAGATCCTGATGCCAGGTAAGGTTTTGATGATTGTTTTTACCGTAATTTCCTGATCGTATAGGGCAGGTTTAATATATTTGCATTTTAATTCCAAAACTGGCATCATAATTCCATCAGCTTCCATCGAGCTATAGCTCATGCCCAAACTACGCAACATTTCTACCCGGCCTACTTCGTAGTACTGTGCATAATTGCCGTAATACATATAACCCATTTGATCGGTTTCGCCATACCGAACCCTGATTTTTGTACTGTGGCTATACATTATTTAAAAATGTTTCTTTTGTTTAAAGCTTCACGATATTTCTTTGCATTGATTTCGTGCTGTGCTTTATTTTCAGCAAAGTTATGGTAGCCGGAAAAATCTTCTTTGGCACACATGTAAATGTAATTGTTGTTATCGCGGTTTAGTACAGCATCAATCGCATTAATACTTGGCATCATAATAGGGCCTGGAGGCAAACCAGCATATTTATACGTGTTGTAAAGCGATTGTACCTGTAATAATTTTCCGGTTACCCTTTTTACCGTAAAATCGTTGTTTGCAAAAATTACCGTTGGATCAGCCTGTAACAATATGCCTTTATTCAAACGGTTTAAATACAAACCTGCTATAATGGGCATTTCTTTGTCGTAAAGCGCCTCTGCATCAACAATTGAAGCTAAGGTGTATACCTGTACCGGAGTCAGGTTTAAACTTGCTGCTTTTTGCTTGCGGTCGGCTGTCCAGAATTTATCATATTCCTTGTGCATGCGCTCAAAGAAGTCAACCGGCGAAATGGTTAAACGGTAACGTCCGGGTTTAACGCTTGTAGCTAAATTCATTTTTCCGGCAGCTGCAGTAAAAGAAGAGATACTTTTTACCAGATCTTTCTTTTTAATTTCTGCGATCAGATCATCGTAGCTGCTTCCGGTTTTGATATATAGATATTTTTGATTTTCGGTAACGTTGGGGGCAAAGTAAAGCCTGTAAATATTTAACGCAAAGTAACCAGCAATTAAAATAACAACAAGTGCAATCACTATTGCCACTTTTTTGCCTGTACTCATGTTCTTTTTTTCTACTTCAGTCATCTGTAAATATGATACGTGTTTATTGTTGTTTGTTAGATAGGGTAATGTTAATCTTTGTGCCTATAGCCACTTTGGTTAACGAATCAACCAGCATAGGATCTTGTTTAATAATAATGGCAGCAGCACTATCGGTAATAGGGCCATCGTAAATAATAGTGCCTAAACTCAGGTTCGAACCTCTTAGGCTAAATTTCGCTTCATCCATCGTTAATCCCATTAGTTGTGGAATATCTACTTCTTCGTTTCCACGTCCATCGCCCAATACCAGGTTAATCCTGGAGCCAACAGGCACAACCTGTCCTACTGCTATTGGCTGGCCGCCGAAAGAAGCTTCTAAAACCACATCGCGGCTTACATCTGGCTTATAGGTGGTATCGCCGAGTTTTAATCTAGAGCTCTCTATTATAGCCTGTGCTTCTCTTAAGGTCTTAAACGCTATATCAGGGAATTTTGTATTCGGTGTTTTACCTGCGTTAATGGTTAAGTAAATGGTACGGTTATCTTTTACAAAAGTATTGGGATCAGGATCCTGATCAATTACAATTCCTGCAGGTTGATCCATAATAAAAACAGAATCTACTTCATATTTTAATCCGGCATCTTCGAGTTTCTTAACTGCCTGCTCAAAAGATAAGCCTTTTACCATAGGTACATTTAGGCCCTGTCCGTGTTTGGTATAATATCTTAAACTAAAAAAAGCAACCAGTAGAAGCACAACAACAGTTATTATTGCAGCTAAAATATTGTTTCTAAACGATTTGGTTTTTAAATAATCTATAAATTTAGACATGAATCTTAATTTGGGTTATGCGTACAAGCTCAAATGTAACTATTTTAATGATTGATTGAATTATAGAATCCATTTCCTCATTCAATCATTCAATAAATTCTCTCCTTCAATATTACTAAAGCACAAAGATATTTATATTTTTGAGGATATATTTATATTCAATTTCTATTTATAAAAGGATTTTTAACATGAAGAAAACGATAGCATTGTTAACAGGCGGTACCACAGGCGAATGGGTTGTTTCGGTGAAAAGCGCAGCCACTATTGCCCAAAATATCGACCCCAATTTATACGATGTGTATAAGATTATGCTGAACGAAAAGGGCTGGTTTTATGAACCTGCTGATTCTGTTAAAATTGAAATTGATAAAAATGATTTTTCCTTAACGCTTGAAGGAAGAAAAATTAAGTTCGATGGCGTTTTTATTGCTATCCATGGTTCGCCTGGCGAGGATGGGAAATTACAAGGCTATTTTGATATGTTAGGTATCCCATACACGGCCTGTGATGCACTAACTTCATCAATTACGATGAATAAAGGTTACACCAAAGCGGTTGTAGAAGGCATTGATAACCTGTACACCGCAAAATCTGTTCAGATATTTAAAGGTGGCAACTATAATTTAAATCAAATTAAGCAAGATCTAAGATTGCCTTATTTTGTTAAACCAAATAGTGGTGGCAGTAGTATTGGCATGAGTAAGGTAAAACATGCTGATGATCTGGAAAGTGCTATAGAAAAGGCTTTTAAAGAGGATGGTCAGATTTTAATTGAGGAGTTTGTTAGTGGTAGAGAGTTTTCGATAGGCATTTTTGGCGCTGAAGGAAAAATTATTGTCTTGCCAACCACAGAAGTTATCCCGGTAAATGAATTTTTTGATTTCGAAGCCAAATATACGCCAGGCGCAACTGAAGAAATTACACCGGGCAGAATGAATGAAGAAGAGGTGAGTCGCGTACAGCAGGTGGTAAAGGATGTATATAAGAAACTAAATTGCAGGGGAGTGGTACGTGTTGATTATTTCCTGGAAGAAGGAACTGGTAAATTTTATTTTATCGAAATCAATACCATTCCCGGGCAAACAGCAACCAGTTTTATCCCACAACAGGTAGCGGCAATGGGTATTACACTGAAAGAGTTTTACACCCGTTTAATGAAAGAAACATTAGGGTAGTCTTCGTGAACTTTGTCATTCTGAATGCAATGAAGAATCTTTAAGATATTAGCATGCTTTTATGATCTATTGGCTTTGTTAGCGAGGTAATTTAGGTTAGGTGTTTCATTGGCTAGGGATTCTTCACTTCGTTCAGAATGACAAGTGACATATAATTATATCGAAAATAATCTTTAAGATCTTTTATAGACCTACTTAAGTACTTATTGGCCTAAATTATGATGAACTTCCAGAAACTGATTGATAAAGGTTTAAAACTCAAAAGCTATCCAAAAGATTCGGTTGTTTACGAGCCCGGTATGCAGCCGCGCTACGTGTATTTTATCAAATCAGGTGAGGTAAGAATGGTTACCGTTAGCGATGAAGGAAAGGAATTTATTCAAGGGGTTTTTAAAACAGGGCAATATTTTGGCGAACCTGCATTATTGATCGACAGGCCTTATTTAGCTTTTACCATCACCAATAAAGATTCGCACATTATTGCTGTAAATAAAGAAGATTTCTTTGATTTGATCAAAAACGAACCCGATTTTAGCATGCACCTGATCCGGACGCTAAGTCACCGCCTTTTTTATAAATCGATGATGCTGGAAGAACTGGCAAGCGAAAAAGCAGAGCATCGGTTGTTAACGATTATCAATTACCTTCTCGACGATATTGCTGTGGGTGAAAATTTAAAGGTAACGCGACAAGAATTAGCCGATATGACTGGTTTAAGGGTAGAAACAGTGATTCGTGGCACTAAAATACTAGCCGAAAGAGGCCTGATCAAAACCATTAAAGGGAAAATAGTAAAGGTTTAGCATTTTATTTGGAACCAATAAACAAATGACCAGTGAACAAATGACTAATGAACTAACAAACCATCCCTCAAACATGACGTAGATCATAAATTAGTTTTTAATTTTAGCCTTACCTTTGTGGTATCAAATTAGAAGATTATGGCTGAGTTATCTAAATTTCAAGCATTTTTACAGTGTAAATGCCCGCGCTGCCGCAAAGGAGATATCTTTACCGGAAGTGCTTATTCTTTCAGATTACAAAAAACAAATATTACCTGTCCGCATTGCAATTTAAAATTTGAACGTGAACCTGGATTTTTCTACGTAGCGATGTTTGTAAGTTATGCCATGAATGTTGCAGAAATTATTACCATTGGAGTAGCATCGTATGTTTTAGGCTTGCCTTTAATTTATGAAAACCTGTGGTATTATGTAAGTTTAATCTTAACGGGTGTTTTATTGTTATCTCCAATTAATTACCGCTATTCGAGAGTTATTTTGCTTCATTACCTTACACCAGGATTGCACTATGTTCCCGGAAGTGGGGATTAGTGCTAAAAAACTAATCCAAAAAGGTCTTCCAGCGGGTAGAGGTCTAAAAAGCAAGCGGTAAAATTAAAGAAAAAGTGAATAAAAACACCATACCACAATGTTTTAGTTCTAATTCTGAGCCAACCAAGAAATAAAGCAAAAGGCAGCAACCAGAATACCGAAATCAGGCTGAAATGAATGATGAAAAATAAAATAGAGGAAATATAAATAGCTTCTTTTTCGTCAACCACACTTAATAACTTCTGCATTAAATAGCCTCTGTAAGCCAATTCTTCGAATATAGCAGGGTAGAGGGCAATAGAAGCAAACATTAACCAGGTACCATATTTATGAAATGCGAATATGGAATAATACTCCATTTCCTTTTTAAAAACAAGTTCGTTTAAATGGTCAACCACAAATGTGACCATAATGGAAGCCAAAATAGTAGCAGTTATTAAGCCCGTTAATTTCCATATAGAAAAACCTGGCCATTTTAGTATATTTTTATTTTCCGACCAGCTATTAAAAAAGAACAAAGTGGCAGCGATACCCATTATACCATCGATACAAAAAAACGTAGTTAAAGAATGTTCTTCTATGAGCAATGAAGTTGCACAGCACAATATCTCTATCATAAAGAACAGGCCGATTTGTTGTATGTTTGGCCACTTCTTACTGTGAATTACAACTTCCTTATAATTTTGGGCGCTACCGCAATGGCTACAGAATTTATGGCCTACAGGAACTTCATTTTAGCAATGATCACATAAATTATCCGAAATTTGCAGCTCCTCCAAGTTAATCGATATTAAGCTCTTTTTTTATTTTATCAGCTTCAAGAACTGCCCGAATACCTTTAATTAGATAAATGATGATCGCAACTTTAAAAATAATGCCCTTAAAAATACTAGTTGGGTCGGCAATAAGGTTTAAGATTTGAATGATTACATAAAGTGATAGGCCTGAAACCATGGCCGTAATAGGTTTGGTTTTGCCTAAAACACCAAAAGCCACAAATGCTCCTACAAGGATTACATTCATAATTAATAATGTAAACTGATCTTCCGGTGCTGCAGTAAAGAAAATGAAAACAGCTGATACGGCATTGATACCAGCAATCCAATACAGCGAATTACAGGCACTTTCTACCGATCTATTCAAATCGCTAAGATCTATCTCCTTAACGGTTCTGTTCGCAATGTGATGGTCTTTTTCTTCTTTGGTTCCTTGAAAAGGGAAGCCGCAATTGTTGCAATAGGTATCTGAAGGAACAAATGGTCTGTAGCAGCTACTACATAAGCTTTCGCTTTGGTTTTCCATAATATGAGCGTTAATATTTTGTGTAAATATAGAATTGAAAAAAAACAATCCAAAAAAAACGAGGAAATATTTCCCCGTTTTGTCGTAATTTCTAAAAAAACTACTTCTTCATCGGGTGCTGAACATATTCAGATAGTCTCACAACCTTTCCATTTTTCAATTTAATATCGTTAAATAAAGCCACTGTATCGGTTTTTCCATCTTTTGTCGAAGACACCTGGTTGTACCACAGGCTTACCCATTCTTCACTTTTATCTTTGTTCACAACCGATTCCATGTCTTGCATGTCGATTTTAAAACTCTTCATTTTGTCGAATTCGCCTTGTAATTCTTTCAAGAGCTGAGATTTTGTCCCCTTAAATTTGTAACCATCCAGGTCTAAGGCCACACTGTCGGCAAGCACCTAAATATAACTAATTACTTGAATATTAATGGAATGTATACAGTTTTTGTTCCCTGAGTTTACATACCTGAAATAGGAACAACTAAATAATACAGCTAACAAAATGTAAAGCCAGCTCAAAGTATTGGATGCTAAAAATGATTTTAACAATTTGTAGAATAATGCAAAAACGAATAAAAATATCACAAACGAATAGGGTTTAAAGATTATTCATTTTGTTAGCGCATTAATTTAAAGCTGTGCTTATCGTCCTCGTTTGTAACGAGGATGGAGGGGAAGGGCGATTTTATCGCCTTTAAACTGTTCATTTTGCATTACAAATGCGGATCTCAACAGTCCTCGTTGCAAACGAGGGCCGTTTTATGTTTCTGTACAGTCAAAGATTTCTCCTCCGAAAGAGTTCCTTTGGAACACTACGGTCGAAATGACGATTGAAATTAATTATTTATTTATTGTACTGGTAATACCATCTACCAAAGCCTTTACTTTTATTTCGGAAGTGAGTTCGTATCGATATTCATCCTCAATACTGCCCATTTTGGTTTCCGTATTTCTGAATCCCATTTTACTTGGCACAAATTCCTTTGCTGAAGCATGAAATTGCCTGGCACCCGTTTGATTAATAAGGTTTTTGATATTGTTTTCATTTATACCTGCACCAGGCATGATGGTAATCCGGCCATTGGCCTTTTTTACAAGCTGTGCTAGTTTTTCTGCTCCCAGAATCGCAGAAGAAGCACCTCCAGAGGTAAGTACCCTTTTTATGTTGAGTGCGATTAAATCTTCCAATGCCTGATTCATATCGTTGCTCATATCAAATGCCCTGTGGAAAGCCACCTCCATAGGTTTAGCCAGTTCAATTAATTCAGCACACCTTTCTTTATCGATAGTGCCATCTGCTTTAAGTATTCCGGTAACTATACCTTCACAATTTAATGATTTGCAGATTTTTATATCTTCTTTCATTAACTCAAATTCGATTTCGGAATATAGAAAATCGCCTCCACGCGGACGGATAATTGGCCAAACTTCGATGGATAGGTTTTTCTTAGACAGGGCAATTTGAGCATAACTTGGTGTTGTACCACCTTCTGCCAGGTTATCACAAAGCTCCACTCTTTTTGCTCCACCATTTTGCGCAGCCAATGCCGATTGATAGGAATTAGCACATACTTCTAAGCAACCAATTGCCACTTCATTCATTATATAGATTTATTAATTTAAATTATTCCTGTGGCCCTGCTGGCCCTAAAACTACCCATCCCTTTGGCGATTTGTAGGTGTTAAGTAACTGCACTGATTTTCCGCCATCCGGATACCAGCATACCTCTGTAATTACCCAATGGGTTTCGTCAACTTTTTTACGTTCCGGAAAAGCATTTTGGATAGTGGAAAAATCAGGAAAACCATGTTCTTCTATATTGTTGATGAAAGATAGTTTAAGCACTTCGGCAGTTTCGTTGATGATATCCTGATCAATCTCCATTTTCATCACAGAAAGTAAGGATTTAGCTTCTTCAAAAAAATCCTTACAGGCTATGGCAGCATCAATATCTTTATTGTTGTAGGCTTTTTCAATCGCCAGAATTGCACCTTCCGGTGTTTCGAGATTGGCTTTGAAATGATCAACGCCCTCATCAATATATAAACCTATGCTGTTGTCAAATGCTGCTTTCTCTTTTTCTGCAACGCCATCCCTAATGGCCCGTATGGTATAACCGCCAATTAATCTGCCGTTTTCAATAATCATCCAATCAGAGATTAAATCGCGCTTTATGCCGATTTTTTGATTAAATTTTACAGAACGAATATTTACCGGTTCGTTTCCAACGGTACCAAATAAGTTTCCTTCATCGTCAAAATGTGGGTCTGTTAACCAAATATGTTCGCCTTCATCACCATCGGTAATGAGTACTTTAATAGAAAAATAATTTTGGTAAGGTTGTTTGTTTTTTAAACTTTCTTCGAAATACCAAAGGGTTAAAT
>NZ_JBFTRT010000325.1:0-5558 GCF_056399685.1 Pedobacter sp. 01N416 | reverse complement strand
GTTTAAAGATGATTTCAAAAAATGAAGAGCCATTTACCAATATTGCTTATGCCTGCGGATATTTTGATCAATCACATTTTATAAGAGACTTCAAATCCTTTACCGGACTCACTCCTTCGAGTTACCTGGATAACCTTACTCCGGTAAACCAGCTGCTTTTTCCATAAATTTTATTTTGTTCGGATTTGTACAATCCGTTGATTTTTAAGGGCTATATCTTTGATGTATAATCAATTAAAATAAGGATATAGCTTATGAATTCTTTTGAAACATTTAAACATCTGCACAAAAATACCACCCCACTTTTAATTGGGAATGTATGGGATGTGAAAAGTGCAGAAATCTTTCAAACCAATGGTTTTAGGGCCATTGGCATTTCCAGTCAGGCCATTTCGAATGCCTTGGGTTACCCAGATGGAGAAAACCTGCCCTTTGATGAGTTGCTCCGTATAACAAAGCGCATTACCGACGTGGTTGATATTCCACTTACCGTTGATATGGAGGCTGGGTATAGCCGCGACCTGCAAGGCATTTTAGAAAATGTAGAARAACTACACGATTGTGGCGCAGTGGGGATTAACCTCGAAGATACTTTACCGGGCGAAAAGAGAAGTTTGGTGCCAGCAGCTTCGTTTGCCGAAACAGTGGCTACAATAGCAGGGCATATCAAGAGAAATAAACTGAATATCTTTCTGAATATCAGAACGGATGCTTTTCTACTGGGATTGCCAAACGCTTTAGCGGAAACTAAAAAACGCATCAAATTTTATCAGAAAGCTGGGGCAGATGGGATTTTTGTGCCTTGTGTTACCGATAGTAATGATATTGCAGCTATAGTTCAATCTACTGCACTTCCCATCAATGTAATGTGCATGCCCGATCTTCCAGGATTTAAAGCCTTGGAATCGCTAGGGGTTAAGCGTATTAGTATGGGTGGTTTTTTCTTCAACAGAATATATGATCATGCAGGTCAGCTCGCCAGAAAAATATTGGCTGAACAAGAATTTTCGGCCATTTTTTATTAAAACATGGTTAAACATTTAAAATTAAAGACATGAATTTACCAAAAAGAGCAGAAGATGCTCATTCAGCACTAGCTGCTGCATTTAACACAGGAGATATAGCTACCGTACTTAATATGTACGATTCATCTGGCATTATTGTTCCCGAACCTGGGAAACCTGTATCGGGCAAAGCACAATTTGAAGAAGCCATTAAAGCCATTCTTGCCATTAAGGGCACAATGGAAATTAAAACGGTGTACTGTATGCAAACGGGAAATCTCGCTATAGGAAGGTCGGAATGGAATATCACCGATGGCGAAGAAGTGAAAGTTAGCGCAAAAGGCATCGAACTAATGAAGCAAAGCGAAGATGGCACTTGGAAAATCGTTATTGACCATGCTTTTGGAGCAGAGTGAGATCTGATCGCTTAGGCTACAAATAATGCAAAGAATCGTCATTTCGAGCGGGGCTGCGCCACAGCCGAGATGACGATCCTCAGCGTTTATTCCTCTCCATTCGTCATCCTGAACTTGTTTCAGGATCTTTCCCACTTGTGTATTTTGTAACAATCGATAAAATTGGCTGTCTCAATTAATATTCCTAATTTATGATTATTTTAAAATCCGATTATTTTAGTTCGCACGAACGCCTTACCCTTTTTATCAACGAGAACCATATTAAACGTGAAGATATTTTAGCAATTACGCAGGCTCCAAGCTTCTTTACAATCTTTTTTTACGCTGATGATGCCGTTGTAGAAATCACACATGGATTGTTCTCCTAAGCAAAGAGTTAGTGCAAAATTCAAACAATGACTGTAACAGCATTGTTTGAATTTTGCAATGATTTATTTGATTTGTGTAATTGTTCTTAGCAAACCGCTGTATACCTTTGTTAAGGTAAAATTAATTTGAATTTTTATGATAGCAACAAAAGGATATGCGGCGCAAAACGCCGAGACAGATCTTGCACCCTGGAATTTTGAGCGCCGGGAAGTAGGACCTCATGATGTTCAGTTCGAGATACTTTTCTGTGGGGTTTGCCACTCAGATCTGCACCAGATAAAAAATGATTGGTTTCCTGGAATATTCCCTATGGTTCCTGGTCATGAAATTGTGGGCAGAGT
Organism: Pedobacter sp. 01N416; assembly: GCF_056399685.1. Classification (NCBI taxonomy): domain Bacteria; kingdom Pseudomonadati; phylum Bacteroidota; class Sphingobacteriia; order Sphingobacteriales; family Sphingobacteriaceae; genus Pedobacter; species Pedobacter sp. 01N416. The sequence goes on along the minus strand of NZ_JBFTRT010000325.1, from coordinate 3,428 downwards.
AACAAAGGTTGGAGATCATGTTAAAAAATTTAAGGTTGGTGATCTTGCCGGTACTGGTTGTATGGTAGATTCGTGCCAGGTTTGCGAAAACTGTAAGCAAGATTTAGAGCAATATTGTTTGGAAGGAAGTACGCAAACATACAATAGTTTAGAAAGAGATGGTAAAACACCAACTTATGGTGGATATTCTGATACAATTGTAGTAAGAGAAGAATTTGTACTTCATGTGTCGGATAAATTAAATCTTGCTGCTGTAGCACCGCTTTTATGTGCAGGTATTACCACTTATTCTCCCCTGAAACACTGGAAAGTAGGAAAAGGCCATAAACTTGCTGTACTTGGTTTAGGTGGTTTAGGCCATATGGCTGTGAAATTTGGTGTAGCTTTTGGTGCCGAAGTAACGGTATTGAGTACTTCGCCAAAGAAAGAAGATGATGCCAAAAAACTTGGTGCCCACCACTTTGTGGTAACTACCGATCCTGAGCAGGTTAAAGCTGCCAGAGGTACGTTCGATTTTATTTTAGATACCGTATCTGCTGAGCACGATTTTAATATGTATCTTTCTTTATTGAGAACAAATGGTATACACATTTGCGTAGGTGTTCCACCTAAACCGGCAGAAATTGCTGCTTTCAGTTTGCTTGGTGGTAGAAAAAGTCTTGCCGGATCGGGTATTGGTGGTATTGCCGAAACTCAGGAAATGTTAGATTTCTGTGCCGAGAATAATATCGTATCGGATATCGAAATGATCGATATGAAAGATATCCACCATGCTTACGAACGTATGGAAAAAGGTGATGTACGTTACCGTTTTGTGATTGATATGGCTACGCTGTAGATCTAAATATCAGATAATTAACAATGAGGGGTTTGGGGCTGAAAAGGTTTCTAGACCCCTATTTGTTTATCAGACAAATTAATTCCCTAAGTCGTATAATTTTGCTTTACAAATTCTGATATGGAAATGTTATGATCAGATTCTACTTTGGAAATCTGTTTTTTGTTATCCAACAGCAGATTTTGGAGCGTACTTAGCGAATCTTTAAGGTAAGAGATGGATAACATGCGCGAAATCATGCTTCTGATCTTTTCGGCTATGAACAATTCGACCAGGATCAGCGTGATTAAAAAGATATAATGGGTAAAGATCAGGTTATTGGTATTCTTGCTTAAGGCAGGCAATCCTAATGAAACCAAGCTCATATCTATTATTAAAGGAATGCCGATAATGGCAATAACCGAGATTGCACTTGCTTTTAGCCTAATGCTTTTTTCTGCTTGTTTTATCTGTTCATTAAAAGCAGAAAATTTATTGTTCAGCGGTGTATTTCGATTGTTTTGTTGTTGTTCTAGCTTCTGAAGGTCTTTTCCATGCGCTATATCTATTATTCTAACCTGCTCTACGATGGATGATTCGGCATTGTTAAGCTTTTCCTGATCTTCTACGATAGATTCTTGCTCGGCTATAATTTTATCCATTACCATCAAATCGTCAGGGATACCATGACGAAGCTTTTGTTCTACGGCAATAATACGGTTGTCTAATTGTTTAAATTGTCTTTTAAGCTCTGCAATTTCTTTATTGTAATGCTCTTTTTTTGAAGCGTAGCTGTTTTCCAGACTTTGCAGTTCAGATGCGTACTCGAAATTGGCCAATAACTGTTCATTGCCGGCAAAACGCTGGTAAAGCCCGGTTAATGTGATAAAGAGCGCTCCTGTTGATTTTTCTGGGTTAGAAAGATCGTTTCGGTATGCTTCCAGATCTGTTTCGGATAATGAAGGTATGGGCATGGCAGATTAAAAGGTTAAAATTATAAAAAATATTCATCGTTGCAGGAATTATTCGCCATTGTTTTCTAGCTGAATGCTCCAATACGGATAACTAACCATTTTTTTTACAATCTAGTGTGTATGGCCTTTGGTTATTCAGGTTCATCATTGATTAAATATTATTTTTTTTTCACTCTTTAATAAATTATTCTATATTTGTAGCAAGCAAGGGGTGAGAGCCTTGCATCAATCTTTGATTGAGAGCGTTAATTTAGATAAGGTTACAACATTAATTGTTGTAACCTTTTTTTATATCCTATAAATAACTCAACAATTTTTCTACTTTTAGAGCATTGCAAAATATATAGGTTTCGCAGAAAGAACTCTTTAAATGTAATCGGGAAAGGAGCGGGTTGCTATAAAAAAGCATCATTCTCTATTTAATGTGTGTTAAAAATATATGCCAAGAAATTATAGAATTTATATCAACGATAACACTTTGTATATCTCAGATTTTTTGCCAGAGCAAAAAGAAAAAATTCAACAACTGGAATTTCAGGATTTTAATCTGCAAACATTCTACAAAAAACTTAAAAATGGTTCTAAAAAGAGCTATATTTTCTTGACAAAAAATCCTCAGGAGACCTTTAGAAAGTTAAAAAAAGATTGCACCATTATTAAAGCCGCCGGTGGTTTGGTAGAGAGCGCAAATGGCAATTTTCTGTTTATTTTTAGAAATAAAAAGTGGGATCTGCCCAAAGGAAAGCTAGAGGAAGGCGAAAAAATGAAGGAAACTGCTGTTCGTGAGGTAGAAGAGGAGTGCGGAATCAGGGTTTTTAAACGCGAAGAAAAACTTWGTAAAACCTAWCACGTTTATCCAATTGGTACAAAAATGGTAATCAAGAAAACCAATTGGTACAAAATGAAGGTTAAAGGCGAACCAAAATTGGTACCTCAAAAGGAAGAAGGCATTGATGAAGCGGTTTGGCTGGATAAAAATCACATTTCGCCAGTAGTTAAAAACACTTTTCCATCAATTATGGATGTGCTGAGGGCCGGAGGAATACTATAAGTGTTCTAGCCTAGAGATCGTCCTGCCGAACTTGTTTTATTAGCGGTTTATTATGTTTTTAATGGCCTAATAGCTACTACGTGGTCAGCATCTTTTGTTTAGCTGTGGTATCAGATATTTCTATCTGACACGGATCGAAACAATTATAGATAGGAATTTTAATATACTTTAAAGTCAGATGGTAACATCTGACCACACTGATTACTCATAATCCAACTCATCAACTACTTTTTTTACCTGCTTTAAATATTTGCCATAGTAATACCAAGCCCATAATTCGGTAATCAGACCTATAATCAGAATGGTAATAAAACAGTTTAATAAGATGTAAACCGATGAAAGATTAGCTAAAATTTTGTTGAAAATTGAAGCCTTTTCTATAAATAAATAAATTGCAATGAATGCGACGCCGATAAAAGCAACGATGTAGGTGAGGGCTTTATATAGTTCGATATTCAGTTTCATTTCGTAGAAAAACCAAAGGATGTTTTTGCGCGTATCTAAACTCATATCGTAAGAGTTTTTATAGAACAGATAAAACTTAAAAAAATAATAGGCGGTAAATCCGCAGGTGATGGCATAAAAT
>NZ_JBFTRT010000324.1:0-10816 GCF_056399685.1 Pedobacter sp. 01N416 | reverse complement strand
CATGTAGACTATAAAATAACATTATACATTTTACCTAATGATTGCTACTAAACATATCTCGATACATTTTCCAGCCATCTTTTGTTTTTTTCCAAAGTACCAGATATTTTCCATCATCTATAACTTTATCATTTCCATCCTGAGCCTCCAAACGCCCTACTTCTGTAATATAGCCTTCGCCACTACTATGAATTTCCGTTTGGATAAATCTGCCACCGCGAACTCCTGCCGCATAGGCATGCTTAAAAAATTTGTCCATTTCTTCTTTACCGCATATCGTTTTAGAATTTGGAGGCATAATACACGCATCCTCTGCATAACAGGTTAAGATGGATCCGTCATTTTTAAGGAATAAGCTACGATAAATCGCGTTGCTCTTTGCAATGGCAACTTTTGCTTCTTCAAGCATTTCATTTTTTTTTGATTGTGATTGGCAGCCGATTGAAAACATCAATAAGGCACTCAGCATTACTGGAAAGATTGATTTCATGATTTTTATATTTAAGTGATTTTAGGTTTTCATCAGTATAAATTTGTTTTCAACATAATCCTTATTTCAGAAAAGGTTGAACCAATTCGACAATTTTTTGGGCTCGCATAATTAATCCCACATGGCTTGTGTTTGGTAGAATAGCCAATTGCGATTTTGGAAATCCTTCCATATCAGCGAATACATTACCACCACATAGTTGATATAACTTTGCTTTATGAACTAAGTCAACACCATCATTATCTCCAAATACAAACAGTGTTTGTGCTTTAATATTTTTCAGATTTTCATCGCCCAAATCAAAGTCTTCAGTGTCGAATTTTATAAATTTGCTTACAAAGCCATGCCATTTTTGTTCATTAGCATAGCTACTTTCATGTGCCGCTTTGTAGGGTGTTTGGTCCAAAAAATCAGGCTTCAACGATTTTAGCATTGTTCGCATTTCAGGTAACCATCCTGTGTATTGATAGGGAGTAGAAAGTATCACTAGTTTATTTACTAACTGAGGCTGCTGTATAGCAACCTGCATGGCTACTGTTCCGCCTACGCTAAAGCCCATCATGTCGGCTTTGTCAATCTTTAAATAGTGCAATAACTCAATTACATCACTTGCCAATAATTTATACGAAAAGGGTCTTTCAATATCCTTTGTATGTCCGTGACCTTGTATTTCTACAGCAATCACTTTCCTTGTTTTTGATAAGTCAGGAATTAAGCTACTCCAGCAAAGGCCAATGGTTTGATAGGCTCCATGTATTAAAACAATTGGTTTACCCTGTCCATAAACTTCATAATACATTTTCAATCCGTTTACAGGTGCATAGCCTGCTGTATCGGGCTTTTGTAAAACAGATTGTTGAGCCATTATTATCGTTGTAATGAAAAGACAAACAGCAGTTAAGATGGTTTTTACCACTACTTTGAATTTAGCTTTCATACCTTATACTGCTTTTGATTTGTATTGAATAAATGTAATTCCACAAGCAAAGGTTTTCGATTGGACGAGCTCTAAACTCGTTCTATTGYGAAACGGCGCCAAACCATTTCCAATGGCAATTGGATGGATGTAGAGGTTATACTCATCAATAAGATTTTCGCTAATCACATTCGATGCAAAATTATGCCCCCCATACATAATTATGTCGCCGCCATCTTGTTGTTTCAAGTTGTTGATTTCAGTTTTAAGATCTTTAGTTGCAAGAGTTGTATTCTCCCAAACTGATTTTGTAAGCGTATTTGAGAAAATAACCTTGTGCGTATCGTTCATTTTTTTTACGAACACTGGATCTTCTCCTGCAGGGTCAGCTAGCCGTTCTTTCCAAGTTGGAATAAAGCCCTCTGCCAATTTTCTTCCCAACAAAATACAATCAACAGGGGCAGCTAATTCATTTAAATGCTTTTTTAATTGCTGATCAAAATCCCAAATCATCCAATCCATTTCTTGGTTTGGGCCAGCACAATAACCATCAAGAGACAGTTGCATTTGTAATTTAAGTTTACGCATGGTACATCGATTAATTTAATCAAATTTAAAAGGACTGTTCATCCCGATCTGGTATTTAATACGACAAAAAAGGGAGAGAATACGATATTAATTTTCTTGTATGCTGGATTTCTGAAATAATTTTATTCAGATCTGCGAATGATAAAATAGTACCTTACAAAAGGTTGTCGTGTAATTTAAGTATCAAAAGAACCGAATTAAGTTGTTTTTATACAGGCTATTATGCTTAATAAGAACGAAAGTATTGAGGCATATGTACGAATATGATGGAGATTGTTCCAGTTGGTTTCAAATATATCTCTTGTAATTTTCAGGTTTTCTGATGACGTGTTTGTAATATCAATTTTTTCGAGCATTTCATTGAGCGGCACATTACCGAATGCAGTAACGCCGAATACGCCAATTGCATATACAAGCAAAGCCACCAGCAGAAAGTAAAAAGAAAGGGTATCATTATGTTTATAACAAAGCCAGCAACTTATTGGCAATACAATCATGCTTCCAATAAAGCTCAAAAAGAAATAAGGGTTAATAATTTCCTTGCTAATGGATTGAAACGATTGCAAATATGCTTTATCCGAGAGGTTGCCTAAGCCTTTAATTACCGAACAATCATAGCCATAAAAAAGCCCAGCCAGTAATCCAGTTAATAACACTGTAGCTATCTGCACCCATTGCATTGTTGATACATTTATGGTTGGTTCCATATTCCTGTTTTTATTGTTTTATTAATGTATTCTTGAAACGATGTTGGTTTTCTCTTTAAAACGGTTTCAACATCATTTGTTATAAACTCATTTCTACCATCTAACACTTGGGTAAACAAATAGCTTATTAACGAGATAAACTCTTCCGATAGTTCATAGCTTCTAAGCATATCTGTATAATCGTGTATGCTGATTTCAGCATATTGGATTTCTTTTTTTATAGCGGTGGCGATAAGAGAGACAGCTTTTTCAAATGATAATAATGTAGGGCCAGTTAACGAGTAGATTTGATGCGAATGAGCATCATCCATTAAAGCTTCCACAACAACATCGGCAATATCATCTGCATCTACAAAAGGCTCATCGGCATTTATTTTTGGCAGTATCATTTCGCTAGCTAATATCGAATCGAGCAAGAAGCCTTCACTAAAGTTCTGCATAAACCAACTTGCCCTTACAATTGTCCAATCTAGCCCCGATTTTATAACCAAATTTTCACATAATTCTGCTTCATGTTCTCCCCTTCCCGATAGCAGGACTAGTTTTTGAACTCCGGCATATTTAGCTTTTTGAACAAATGATTGTATAATCTGTTGTGCCTGTGGAATAGCTATGTCGGGTTGAAAAGTGATATATACTTTTTCAATTCCTGATAGCGCAGCATCCCAGGTTTCTTCTTTATACCAATCAAAAAAGGGTGCTATATTTCTTGAACCAGTTCTAATAGGAATGCCTAGCTTTGCAAGTCTATCAATCACTCTTCGGCCTGTTTTACCAGTGCCACCCAGTACTAAAGTTGTATTATCCATATTTTTATATTTAGTTAAGCATTAATAATCCGTATCATGATTTATCGTTCCAGATCAATATCATGAGTTCCTGTTTTTTTGATAAGCTGGTACCCAAATCCGAGTACAAATAGAATTGAACCAAGCAAATAAATATTTAGACCAATCTCAGCCAGTACTTTTAGCTCGAAAACATTTCCCATAGCATCTATCAGTGTTGCTATTCCGGTAACCACAGCAATGATTCCGATCACTTTTTGATCATCGTATAAAAGCCTTCCTATCCCGATAAACCAAACAGAGGCAAACAAGGCCTCCAGTATATTCCAAAGCCCTTTGGTTACAATGGTGGTTAAAACAGAAATGACAAGGGTAATAATTTTGGATTCATCGCCCGAAGCATTTAGAAAATCGTGCATCAACGGTGGCCAGGCTACAGCAAGCGTAACGGCACCAATTGCACCTATCAGCACATAACACAGGCCGCTATTTGTAAAGAGTGAAAGCCAAGGTGTACGGAATCTGTATTGCTGATCGAGATAAAAAACAAGCGGGAGCAACAAGAGGTAATAACCGAACATATCCAAAATATTAAACCAATAAGCGGCTTTAAACTGATCTGCATATTGCAGAATGAGTTTTGGGTCGGAAAATGCTTCGAAATTATAATTGACTGCTATGGCCCCTATCCATAAACAGGCTACGGATAAAATGCCGGAAAGTATGCTGATACAGCCTATGGCCTTGCGATAGTTCATAAAATTTGATTTAAAGTGTGGAGAGATATGCTTTCAATAATTCGATTCCTTCGGTGTGTGTAATCGTTGTTCCAAGTTTTGGCATGCTCTTCTTCTCCATATCAATGATGATCGACTTTTTATAGTTTCTTAAAAAGGTTTCATCAAATGGTGTTTCATAAGCTGGTCTGAACACAATTCTTTTACAACTACCGCCATCGTTATGACAATGGGCACAGTTAACATCCAGGTAAGCCCTGGCCCGTTCTTCGAGTGTATGGCTTGGGTCTTCCCAATTGGGTAAACGGCCAAATGATGACGGGTTAATATTTGCGAACAAGCCCTCATTTTGCAAGTGGGTTAACTGATTGATCGGAGCTCCGTTTCTGGTTACCGTTCTGTTTAAATTGCGGATTTTTAGGCCAATAGGTGTGCTTATATCAGCCGATTGGTGGCAGGTGTTACATTCGGTATTATTGGGTATATGGTAATTAACAGTTTTAGTAATGCCCTGCTCGTCTATCCAGGTGATGTTTTCTGCGGCGCCTGTTGTAATCAGTATTGCATCATTCTGGCCATCATCCCATTTGTAGGTTGCTACATTCCATACATCTTGATGTTTAATCAATAACCTTGTTTCTATGATTTTCTTTCCCAATAAAGGGTTTTGCTTGTTTTTGTAATAATAAAAGGTTTTTACCAAGATTGTCCCATCCGGAAAATTCGGCAAACCATCGCCAGCAGGACTCAACTTTGTACCCTTAGGTAACTGAATGAGGCGCTGCTTTTCGGCATAATCTGTAAACAGGGCTGTTGAAAGTTCATAAACTTTAAATGTTGATTCTGGAACCAGCTCTGAAGGTTTCCCCTGAAAGATATGGTACTCCGATAATTTTTCCTTAAACGAAATGTTATTGGATAGGGTGATCAAAAAACTATCTTTTTGACACGATTGTATGTAGGTCATGCAGCTAATCGAAACTAGTATGCCTGCCATCGCCTTAAAGGTATTTGAAAACATCTTGTATCTTTTTTCTACAAAACTATCTTACCGGCTAGAAATAGAATGGCTAAAAGACGACAAAAAGCAGGATGAGTTGCGACAGAACGCCGCCGATAGCCACTTTACTTTTTTCAGGCTGAACGTCTGATATTTGAATTTTTAGGTATCTGATATTTTTGCCTTCAAAAAACACGGGCGCATAATCCTGTCCTGATACTTTTCTCAGAGTAATTAAATCAATCCATTTTATCCCATCAGCAGAACACTGAAGCGAATAGTTATACCAATCGCTGTCTTTGCCCCAAATAATGCGGTTGCCTTTCACTGTAACAGATTTTCCCAGGTCGATATTTATGGTTAAGGGAAGTAGCTCTCTTGATGCTGTCCAGATTGTTCTCGGATCACCGTCAATTAATTTCTCAAATTCCGAGGTACCTATCTCTTCATGAAAACCGAACATATTTGGCATTAGCTTAATGATTGGAGGCAATTGATCAGATTTTATGTCTGCGGTAACCGTATCGGCAGTTTCTGCTTCACTTTTCCATTTTATGTGGTCACCATCAGCTGCGTAAATTCCTTTGTAAGGCACAGCAACTACTGTTTTGGTTGCAGGTTTAAGGCCAGGTGAGGAAGCGGTTATATTGATATTACCTGCGTTTTCGCTGGTGCGGATGATGCCATAACCGATACCTCCTTCAGTTTGTTGATCGGAGATTTTTAAGCGTGTCTTATTTGCGCCTATCAATGTCCCTTTTCCTGAAACACTTAAGTTGATCGGGTAAGTCTGTAGCTGTTCTTTGTTACTGATCACTGTTCCATTCCGATCACACACTTTAATGTAAATTGGGATCATATCTGAGCCATCGGCTATAGGACTGATCCCACGGTCAGCAACTTCGATTTCTAAATGGTCGGGCTGTTCTGGAGTTCTGACCACATGCGAACAGGTTATTTTACCATCTAATATCCCTTCGGCCCTTAGTATACCTGGCTCATAAGCATTCGTTTTAAACTCAAAGTACGGGCTACCGCCTTTAGCGGCAACAAATGGCGATGTTTTTGCATTTTGCGCCCTTGATATTTCACCCAATAAGCGGTTGTTACGGTAAAGCCTTACCTTATCGCAATTTGAAAAAATAATCAGATTAGAATCAATACTGGGGTTATTATTATAACTGGCAATAAAAATATTTGGGCCATATACCGGATTTCGGGCATCTTGCATCGCTTTTAACTGGTAGTAACCAAACTTTTCATAGCGGTCGATATCCACCACGCCGCTGAATGCGGTAAGTGGGTCCGATCCCCGGGTATAATCGTTAAAGCTCCAGAGAAAATATCCTCCCATCCGCTTATTGGCGTCTAACTTGGCATGGTCCCAATAACCACCTTCTTCTTCGAGCATCGTTCCGTTCAGTGCATTCTGCCTCAGTGTACACTGGGCAATCAGTCCTTTTGCGGTGTACATCCGCGATGCCCTTAAGCCGTTTTCCTTCTTGGGGTCGGCAATCCAGGTGTCGCCCCATTCGCGTGTGAGCGATGGCATTGAAGGCATTGGGTCGGTGCCGTCTTCGTTGATTACCTTATAACTTACATCGTAATATTTTTTTCCTTTAGCAAAGAAATCATCGGCAGTGAACATCTGGTTATTTGGCATTTCCTCGTGAGCGATGCGCACTACTTCTTTTGCCCAATAATCGGGTGTTGGTGATTCGTTGAGCGATGTTTCCCACAAAAATACCGACGGCCGGTTACGGTCCCGTCTGATCATTTCCCGTACCTGCTCATAGCTTCGCTGGATAAATACCGAATCTTTATTAAAGAACTGCCAGCCTGGTTCGCATTCGATTACCAATAGGCCCAATTGATCGCATGCATCTAAAAATACCGGAGACTGTGGGTAATGTGATGCCCTGACTGAATTAAACCCTCCTTTTTTGAGCTGTATCGCATCACGCCACTGCATAGATTCAGAAGCGGCATCACCGATGTTCTGGTAGCTTTGGTGGCGATTGGCCCCACGTAGGTAAAGTTTTTCGCCATTTAGATAAAAACCATCGGCTTTCCCATTCGCCGAAGCAAAAGAAATCGTTCTAATGCCGATGGAGGTAACTTTTAGATCAACTAGCGTTTTACCATCATATATTTTTGATAATAGTTGATATAAGTGAGGATGATCAGGATGCCATAGTTTAGGTTTTAAAACCGTAAGCTTTTGTACATACTCCTGATCAGAATGGCCTGCTAATAAACTTTCTGAACTTACAGTGGCTATTTTTTGCCCGTTTTTATCCTGTATAATGGTAAGCACTTTAAGGTTAGCGGTGCTATTGCTGCGGTTAACCACATGAGTTTTGATGCTCACCTCAGCCTTTTGTTTATCTACCTTTGGAAAGGAAACAAATAAACCACCGCCCGCTATTTTCTTGGCCTCTAATGCATCTGATATATGTATTTTATTACTGAACTGGAGCGTTACACTGCGATAAATGCCACCGTAATAGAGGAAATCCATTTTAGCCTGCGCCTTTCCCGGTGGGGTTAAAGGATCATCCTGGTTCGATACACGTACCGCCAGTACATTATTGGTTCCATATCTTACTTTATCGCTTATATCTACATTAAAAGCCAGATAACCACCAAAATGCTCCTTCAGCTTTTCGCCGTTTAAAAATACCGCACAGTTTTTCTGTACCCCGTCGAAATTTAAGGTAATACGTTTCCCTAAGCTGGCTTTATCGATTTTGAAATACCGGCGGTACCAGCCAATACCGGTATAGTTATTATTGCCTCCATTATGCTTTGGCTCAAGGCGCATGGTATGTGGAATACTTACAGCGGTCCAATTTTCATCGTTGTATTTTATGGCCTCTGCTCCAGGTGCATCACCCCGGAAAAATGCCCAGTTGGTATTAAAATTTAAACTGAGCCTGGGAGAGGCAGCAGGGGTTTGACTAAAACCATAGGAGGTAAATAATACAGATAAAAAGAAGGCAAATAATCTGAAGTTAATTTTCATGGTAGGGGAATGGTATCACTGGTGGAGATATGTTCATCTTGTAAATTACTTTTTTATCGTTTTGTAGTGGTAATCGGATCATTTTACCTCATCGGTATCGCGCATCATTTTTGATTTCTTAATTGGGGTTTTCTTCACCGGTACCTGTTTTTTTGGTGAGTTTCCGCTTACAAAAAAGCTTTTTTGTAACCGGATATCATCATAAGATGCACCTATCATTGCCTTAAATTCCCCAGGTTCCAATACTACTTTATTGTCGACATTGATCAGCGTCAGATCATCGGGAACTATTTGGAACGTTACCCATTTCGATTCTTTAGCTAACAGCGGGATACGTTCGAAGCCACGCAATTGTTTCTCGTAGGTTGTGGTAGAACTCACCACATCATTGATGTATAACTGTACGACTTCATCACCGGCTAAATTACCGGTATTGGTTATTTTACAACGGATACTGACCTTTCCGGTTTTACTCTCAATACTATCAACTGAAAGACTGTCATAGGCAAACTTGGTGTAAGATAATCCATACCCAAAACAGTATAAAAGCCCTTTGTTGGCCACTGAATAATTGTTCATTGGCTCCCAATTGGCATTTGGTTTTGCCGGAATGTTGAAAGGAAGCTGTCCTACGGATTTCACCCAGGTTCCATTTAATTTACCACCCGGATTATACTCGCCTTTTAATGCCTCGGCAATGGCCTGCCCACCCTGCGCACCAGGGTAAGGTGCGCTCAGTATCGCTTGACAGTATTTTTGGGCATAGTTGATGGAGGCTGGTCGTCCCCAGATTAATACCAGAACGATCGGTTTACCTGTTTTTTGCAGCGCCTCTAGCAGCCTCTCTTGGTGTCCGGGTAAATCCAAACTGCTCCGTGTACGGCTTTCACCAGATGTACTTGTTCCATCGCCCAGCACCAGTACCGTTACATCGGATTTCAAAGCCAGCTCAACAGCTTCTTTAATAGATGTGTTTTCATCGGTAGTCAGGGTATCGGGAATCAGTTCGCTTTCAGGCCACCCTTTATTAACCAGCTCGATTCCTTTTGCATAGTTAATCACGACATTCTCGCCCTTGTAAACATTTTTCAAGCCATCGTATACGCTGGTAAATGCAGCAAAGTCCATAGGCCCATAATGTGTCGGCACGTAGTTGTTTTTGTTGGCATTTGGGCCAATAACTGCAATTTTTTGGAAATTCCCTTTTAAAGGGAGCAAATCGTTTTGATTCTTCAACAATACCAAGCATTCTCTGGACGCTCTTAAGGCAGCTTTGAGGTGTTCTTCGCTTGAAATCGTTTTTTGTGCTGCCTCGGGCTGGCCGGTATAAGGGTTATCGAACAGGCCCAGCCAAAACTTTACATACAGCACATTTTCTACAAGCTCATTAATCCGCTGGATAGGAATCTTTCCCTCTTTAACTAAAGCCCTGACGTTTTGAATGTATTCAGTTGGGTCATTGAAGTCTGTTCTTACATTTAGTCCGGCTTTCAGCGCCATTAAACAGGCTTCTTTGTGATCAGCGGCTACATGATGGATATCCGAAAGCCGTTCAATTGAATAACTATCTGAGACCACATAACCCTTAAAGCCCATTTCTTTTCGGAGTTTGGTAGTAAGATAATAATAATTTCCAGCCATTGGAATCCCATTGTAATCGTTGTAAGAACTCATAACCCCAAGTGAACCGGCCTCTTTGAAAACTTTTCGAAAGGGATATTCATGAATATAATACATTTCAGATGGCGTAATATGTGGATCGGTACGGGAATCCCACTGGCGGGCGGCTTTGGTATCGCCGTAGCCAACATAATGTTTAGGCGTAGATACGACATGTTCTGATTGGATTCCCTTCGCCATAGCTACGCCCATACGTGCCACCAGGTAAGGGTCTTCACCCAGGGAACCTTCCCATCTTCCCCAGCGCTGATCTCTTGTTACATCCAAAATTGGTGCATAAACATTCGTATACCCCAATACCCGTGCTTCTTTACCCTCTACTCTACCCATTTCAAAACCGAGCTCCTTATCCCAGGTACAGCCTAATGCATTCATCGAGGGGAAACTTGTGGCATGTCTTGCGGTTAGGCCCCTAATGCCTTCATTTGTGAAATCAACCGGAATACCCAAACGGGTATATTCAACGAAAAAACGCTGTGTTTCGTTAATGGCCACCGCATTATTAAAAGGAGTTTCGTTTTCTTTTATCCTTGGGGTATTATTAATATGTTCATCAATATTTGCAATACCATCCTTAAAGATCATGCTGGTCCATTTTCCTGTTGGCAGGCTGTCGGTTAATACCTTTCCATGGCCATAATAGGTGGCTAATTGACACGATTTTTCTTCCAATGTCATTTGAGAAAGTAAATTGGTGATCCGTTTTTGTATCGGTTGGGACGGATCTTCATACAGGTCTTTTTTGTTATTTTTATTAAAGTCTACCCAGCCCTGATGGTAAATTTCCGTCTTTTTGGGGAAGGGGATATCAGCATTTTTGCTGGCAGGTTTAAGCTTTGGAGCAGTCTGTTGTCCCAGGGTGGCTAAGGATGCCACCAATAAAAC
>NZ_JBFTRT010000323.1:0-5562 GCF_056399685.1 Pedobacter sp. 01N416 | reverse complement strand
CCATAACCTAAGCCTGTTAAGCCCTCTAAAAGAAAATGTTTTCCCGGAATAAATGATACGCCAAATGTTCCACCGTAACGCAAAGAACCTGCACTAAAATCCCTGTTTCGGCCCCAGCTGAAAATACCGGTTTCATCAACGGAGCGATGCGAGACAGCAGTTTTATCGAGGTTTCCGAAATAAACGCCATAAAAAGCATTGGCTTCTCTTTTTTTGATCGGGCGGATGTATTTCTTTGCACGAAGTAAGAAGCCTTCGTAATGGAGATAATCTCGGTAGCCCAGATTTTTAATTTCGCCTGAGGTGTATGCGAGCTCTAAACCATAGCGGTTTGAAAAAGTCTTTTCCATGGCTATTGTAGGCCTTTTGGCTACTAAATTCAAAATGTTTGTCTTTATCGTTAAGCCAGGTTCATCTTGTGCAAAGCTGGAATAGGCACATAAAATGAATATAAATAGGAGCGTTTTCTTTTTCATAATAAGGACGAAAATACTAAAATATTAGCCTCAAGCAATTAAAACTGTTGCAAACCAAAATTTAGTTCTTATATTTACGTAACTGATTACGTAATTAATTATTATTATGAATTTTTTCGAAGAAACTGGTAAAGTAGCTATAGGTAGCAGGTTAAGAATGCTAACCGATAAAGTAACTGAAGACGCATCGCAGATTTATAAGTTGTATAATATTGATATGCAACCTAAGTGGTTTCCTGTGTTTTATGCTTTGGCACAAGAGAAAGAAAAAACAATTACCGAACTGGCTAAAGATATTGGCCATTCTCATCCATCGGTGAGTAAAATCATTAGCGAAATGCTAAAAAAGGGTTACGTTAAAGAGGGAAAAGATAAAACCGATGGACGAAGGAATGTGGTGAGCCTTTCTCCTGCAGGTTTAGAGATCTCTAAAAAAATTGAAGATCAGCTAATCGATGTAAATGCTGCCATTGAAGAGATTTCGGGCCAATCACAAAATAAACTTTGGGAAGCAATAGGCGAGTGGGAGTTTTTATTGGAGCAAAAAACCTTGTTGAGAAGAGTAATTGAAAAGAAAAAAGAAAGAGATAGCTTAAAGATTGAGATTGTAGATTACCAGCCCAAATACCAGGAAATATTCAGGTCGCTAAATGTAGAGTGGATTTCACAGTATTTTACCATGGAAGAATCTGATTATAAAGCTTTGGATAATCCGCAGGGTTATATTTTAGATAAAGGAGGTTTTATATTGGTTGCTCTTTACGAAGGTGAGCCTTTGGGTGTTTGTGCACTAATTAAGATGTATGATGGCGAATATGATTTTGAACTGGCCAAAATGGCGGTATCGCCAAAAACACAAGGAAAAAATGTGGGCTTTCTATTGGCAAATGCCATTATTGATAAGGCAAGATCGTTAGGCGCATCTAAAATTTATTTGGAGAGCAATACCATTTTAAAACCAGCCATAAACCTTTACCATAAACTGGGTTTCCAAAAAGTGGCAGGTAAGCCCACACCGTACACGCGATGTAATATTCAGATGGAACTGGTGATTAGGTAGAGCTTAGTGTTTAGGGGGGTAGCGCTAACCTCTAAACTCTAAACTTATAACCAATGTTTAAATGGAACTTAGTCTAGTTTCAAAGCCTTAAGCAATTTATTCAGTTTTAATAAGTCTTCTGGTGTATCTATTGCAACTGTTTCTAAGTCAGTTACTTTTGTTTGGATATAAAATCCATTTTCGATCCAGCGAAGTTGTTCTAAGCTTTCGGCAATTTCTAAAGAAGATGGTGGTAATTTGGTAATGGCTTTTAACGATTCTGTGCGGTAACCGTAAATTCCGATGTGCTTGTAAAACTGATGCTTTTCTGCCCATACACCTGGTTCTCCATTTCTGATAAAAGGAATTGGGCTACGGCTAAAATACATGGCGCGACCGTTTACATCGATCACCACTTTAGGACTATTGGGATTGTATACACTTTCCTGACTCTGGATAGATTTGATTAATGTTGCTAACTGTACTTTTTCTTCAGTAAAGCAGCTTGCCAGTAATTCAATCTGAGCAGGTTCGATAAATGGTTCATCACCCTGGATGTTGATCACAATATCGTACCCAGGTAAAGTTTCAATCACTTCAGCGCATCTATCAGTTCCGCTTTGGTGATTAGTTGAGGTAAAGATAAATTCCCCACCAAACCGTTTTACTTCATCGGCAATCCGTACATCATCGGTGGCAATTACTACTTTCGATAAGCTTTCGGCTTTCGATGCTTGCTCGTAAACCCTTTGGATCATGGTTTTTCCGGCAATATCTACTAAAGGCTTTCCCGGAAAACGGGTAGAGGCATATCGTGCAGGAATAATTCCGATAATTTTAGACATACTATTTATTTAAAGTTCTTAATAAGACAACCGCACCAATAATAAGCGCCATAACTACATAAGAAATTGGATGAGCAAAGTTAAATGTCCAGCCCAAAATTTTATTGCGCTTGGGAACCAAAACCCTGGAATCTGATTTATTGAAATAAATAATTCCCCATTTCCAGTTTAATGGGTTTTCGTGCTGAAAATCTTTGCCCACCTTATTCGTTCAGATTAAAATAAACCGTTAATCTCCGCCTCAATAGATTGAATTACCGTACCTAGATCTTCTGGGTTGTTGGTGAAATCTAATTTATCTTTATCCAAAATCAGTAATTTCCCCAGGTTATAACCCTTAATCCAGGCTTCGTATTTTTCGTTCAGTTTAGACAGGTAATCGATACGGATGCCTGCTTCGTACTCACGGCCACGACGTTGGATATTATTAACCAATGTAGGTACCGATGCACGCAGGTAAACCAATAAATCGGGTGGTTTAATAAAAGAGGTAATGTTATCAAAAATAGCCCTGTAATTATCATGATCGCGGGTGGTCATTAATGCCATATCATGCAGGTTTTCTGCAAAAATATGTGCGTCTTCATAAATGGTCCTATCCTGGATTACGTTGCGTTTATTTACTTCAATGTCGGTAATTTGCTGAAAACGACTGTTTAGGAAATAAATCTGAAGATTAAAGCTCCAACGTTTCATGTCGCTGTAAAAATCTTCCAGATAAGGGTTATTGTCCACAGCCTCGTATAAAGCTTCCCATCCATAATTCTTGGCTAATAAACCTGTTAAGGTAGTTTTACCGGCACCTATATTTCCTACAATTGCTATGTGCATTTTCTTTAGATTGGAGATTTGAGATATGAGATTTGAGATTCGAGATATGCGACTGAGAATTAATCTCAAATCTAATATCTCAAATCTCGTTTCTCATATCTCAAATCTATTAAAATTATTAAAAACTTTTAAACCCGATTAAACTGCGAACCTCTCTGATGGTTTTTTGCGCGCTTTCGCGGGCCTTTAATGCACCATGTTTGGCTACCTGCCTTAAATATGAATCATTTTTGGCAATATCCAAAATACGCTCACGCATAGGTGCAGTCGTAATAATCATATCTTCTGCCAACTGTTTTTTGAAATCGCCGTAACGGATCTGCATTTTGCTATATAAATCTTCAAAATGTGCAAGTGTATCCGCACTCGAAACCACTTTCATTAAATCAAAAAGATTCTGAATAGGTTCAGGTTTTGGTTGGTTTTCTTCCGTTGGGCCACCGTCACTAACTGCTCTCATTACTTTTTTACGAATGGTTTCAGGGTCATCAGATAGGTAAACTGCATTGGCTTCGCCTTCTGATTTACCCATTTTGCCTTTACCATCTAAACCAGGTACTTTAACCAGTTTGTCAGAGTAGCTAAAAGCGTAAGGTTCAGGAAAATATTCTGTATTGTATAACCTGTTGAAACGGTTCCCGAAAGTACGCGCCATTTCCAAATGTTGCTCCTGATCTTTTCCAACAGGTACTTTAGTAGCTTTGTGGATTAAAATATCGGCGGCCATTAATACGGGATAGGTTAATAAACCTGCATTTACGTTATCTGGGTTGGCACGCACTTTATCTTTAAAAGATGTGCTGCGCTCTAATTCACCCATATAAGCGTTCATATTTAAGTATAGATAAAGCTCTGCAATTTCCGGAACATCACTTTGTATATAAATGGTACTATTTTCTGGGTCAATTCCACTGGCCAGATATTCAACCAAAACATGTTTAATATTTCCATGTAAATCGGCTGGAGTAGGATGTGTAGTTAAAGAGTGTAAATCGGCGATAAAAAAGTAGCAATTGTAGTCGTTCTGCATTTGAACGAAGTTTTTAACTGCACCATAATAATTACCCAAATGTAATTTTCCTGTTGAGCGGATACCACTCACCACTGTTTCTTTCATAATGGCACGAAATTAAAAATAAAATACAAGCAAATCATAAATCGCTTCAATTTTAATGGTAAGATTTTTTTAGTGTCGTCGTCATCTCTACCGAAGCGGAGAGATCTATAAGCTGAAATTTTTATTTTCCTAGTGGTTGACCTCTCATCGACCAAAAAGCTGCATCCTCATAATTTGAAGATGAAAGCAGGTATTTCATCGGAGGCTGTAGTCCTTCTTTCCGTTATATTCCTTGCTGCGCTCTGGGCTTTACACTTCAATAAGGTTTATTGACAGTGATTTTTGCAAGGACGGAACTGCGGAGAAGTACCTTTTCGATCGTTATCTCTCACTATTTTTTTCGTCATCTCGATCGGAGTGTAACGTAGCGGAGAGATCTTTTCCTAGCGCTGGTGCCGCAACAACCACAGCGAGCAATATAACCATAATTTGAAAATGAAAGCCGGTATTTCATCGGGAGCTACAGTCCTTCTTTCCGTTGCAAGTCCTCGCTGTGCTCCGGGCTTTACACTTCAATAAGGTTTACCAACAGCGGTTTTTGCGGGGACGGAACCGTGGAGAAGTACCTTTCGTCATCTCACTATTTTTTTCGTCATCTCGATCGGAGTGTAATGTAGCGGAGAGATCTTTAGAACGGGTTTCGCCAGTGCTTGGTATAATACAACCATAATCTTAGCCCAATGCAATCAGTTGTTTGAAATATCAAACTATTTTATATTTTTGGTTATCTATGATTTATCTTCTAAGACAAGTACACCGGATATGGTTTCTATTCTGGATACTGTTTTTTTTCGCTCTGTTCTATCCAATATATTACATTACCTCACGTAATGAGAAGTACTACAGTACGCTCAATTTTTTCAGAAAAGCCAACAGTTTTTTGTGCAGTTTGTTTTCAGGTGTTTTTTTTTGTTATCAATATGAAGAAAAGCTAAATCCCAAACAAACTTACATCTATTGCGCAAACCACACCTCTAACCTGGATATTATGATTTTCTGTATCATGGGGCATGGTAAATTCCATTTTATGGGAAAGGACGAATTGTTGAATAATCCCGTATTAGGCATTTTTTTTAAAACCATCGATATTTCTGTAAACCGCGACAGTAAGATTTCGGCTTTTAAAGCATTTAAAAAAGCTGGCGAAAACCTAGAAAAGGGGATGAGCCTGATTATTTTTCCGGAAGGTAAAATAGACGACCATTACCCACCAAAGTTGGGTGAGTTTAAAAATGGTCCGTTCCGCCTGGCTAT
>NZ_JBFTRT010000322.1:0-5567 GCF_056399685.1 Pedobacter sp. 01N416 | reverse complement strand
AGGCAAGACTGTGCGAAGGGCAAAACCTGCAAAGGCAATGCATTACGAACGCATTAAGATTGCGTCGTACCCCGTAATGACGACTGTATTATAGCGAGCGCCTTAAACCCCTATCCGCCTATCGGCACCTTTCCCCTGAAAGGGAAAGGACTAAAAAACAAATTAACGCACCCTGCAATATGCTCCATACTATCTGCACCTTGCTATCCGGCCTAGCAGATTTTCGCAGGAAAAAGCACGGAAATCTGTGCACTTCCCCTCGTTACCCCACAACCCAAGGCAGGATCAAGCGGGTGCGCTCGGATAAGACAGGGTAAGAGCCTCGATACTGCCGCAATTAAGATTTCCGTAGGTTTTTACAAGAAAAGATGCAAGCCTTGATTTTTGGTTACCTTTTTATCAAGAAAAAGGTAAGAGCCCCTCGGCGGCGGTGGACCTGTACCGATTTTTCATCGGTAGCCGAGGCAAGACTGCGCAAAGGGCAAAACCTGCCAAGACAATGCATTATGAACGCTTTAAGATTAGCTTCGCTGAGCACTTCGTGGTTCCGTCTGCGCAGGATCCGATAGCTATCTTATGACGACCGTGTTATAGCGAGCGCCTTACCCCCCTATCTGCCTATCATTTTCAAACCTTCCGCTTTACCCCTCGAGGTATGCGCTTCGAATAAAATAGATACGCATTGCGTTTTGGATGCTGCGCTTAAATAAACCAGGTCAAAACTCCTCTAACAGACTTTTATGCTTTACGCCCCACCTTTCGAGTGCATTAATGATTGGCCTCAATTCGAGGCCAATTGCGGTTAGTTCGTATTCAACCCGTAGCGGAACTTCAGCGTAGATGGTTCGCTTAACAATTTTATCTGCCTCTAATTTACGTAGCTGTAAGGTTAACATTCGCTCGGTAATATTTGGCAAACGGTTTTTTAACTCTCCAAATCTGAGTTTACCATTCATTAACCACGAACAGATCACTAAAGCCCATTGCCCGCCAATAATGTTGGCCGCATAAACTTCTAAACACTCATCAGCTAAAGCTTGTTTGTTAGCATAGTTGGTTGAGGTTTCCTTGATTTTAGACATGCTTACATTTTTTATAGTACCTTACAATTGGTGGCTAATTTACAAAATAAGCGGTTATGCATCTATTTTTGCGCTTTATAATCATCAAAATCTGTAAAAATGAAAACATTGATCGTCGTAACACATCCCAATATTAAAAGTTCCCTAATCAACAAGCGGTGGATTGAAGAATTAACTAAATACCCCGATAAATATCTAGTCCATCAACTGTATGAGGCCTATCCTGATGAAAAGATTGATGTATTGGCAGAACAAAAGCTGATTGAACAACATGATAAAATTGTATTCCAATTCCCTTATTATTGGTTCAATTGTCCCTCTCTTTTAAAAAAATGGATGGATGAAGTACTCACTCATGGATGGGCCTATGGGAGCAAAAGTGGTTTCAAATTGGCTGACAAGAAAATTGCCCTGGCCATTTCATTGGGCGTTGAAGAACACGAACTGCGTCCATCAGAAAAATATAAATACCCATTAGCAGAATTAACCCGTCCGTTCGAACTTTCCTTTCAATATGTAAAAGCCGATTACCAACCCCCATTTGCTTATTATGGAATGGAGCATAACACGTCGAAAAAATGGATAGAAGAAAGCATTCCTTTGTATTTAGACTTTTTAGATTCGTTGTAAAGTTAAATATATTGAGGTTCGTGACTTAACCGCAAAGGGCACAAAGGGGAATCGCAAAGAACGCGATTACAAGCGTTACTTTTTAGCGCCTTAACCCCCTATCCGCCTATCGGCACCTTTCCCCTGAAAGGGAAAGGACTAAAAAACAAATTACCGCACCCTGCAATACGCTCCTTGCAATCTGCACCTCGCTATCCGGCCTAGGAAATGATGGAAGGAGAAGCAGTTGAAACTTGTGCACAATCTTTCCCTRACCCAAAGAACCAAAACAGAGGCAAGAACGATTTTTCTTCGTTCCTAGCCGCTGTTGCAAATAAAGTTTCGACTAGCTTATCCGACATCAGTTCCAAGCCTTGATTTTTTGTTACTTTTTCATCAAGGAAAAAGTAAAAGCCCTTCGGTGGCTAACCGAGGCAAGACTGTGCGAAGGGCAAAACCTGCAAAAGCAATGCATTACTAACGCATTAAGATTGCTTCGTGCCTCGCAATGACGATCATATTAGTAATACTATAACCAAACATCCCCCCTTTACCCCCTCTTAACCACATAACACCGCTCAATCCCCTCAACATACCTTTCAAAATGCGCCTTATAATACCCTTTCGGTACCTGTACCCTAAAATTTACCTTACTAAAAAACCATACCAACTTATAATCCATTTCCGCTCCAAGCAAATACCACAAATACGTTTTAACCCGATCGCAAACCAAAAACAGCGCAACGCTATCGCTACCCAATTTCAACAGCTTCCCTTTCACTTTAAGCCTAAGCTGCAATTCAAAATAATCACCCTTATCCCTTAACACAAAGCTTAAAACAGGAATATCTATCGAGAAAAAAGCCAGTTTCATATCCCTCCTTACTGGCTTGCCCGCGACATTTCGAAGGCCATACGTATATAAGTAGTGTGTAAAAGGTTGCTGTACCAATAACGGTAAGGCCTTGTTCCATAGCTTAAAAATTTCGAGGTGATTAGCCTCATTAATCCTTCTAATTTCAGCCACGGTTTCTGGTTGCGCAGCGTATGCACTGAAACGTATTGAAGCAATCTTTTTCATGGCAAAGCAGATGCTGTTCAGCTCCTGCTGTTGTGGCGATACACTTATCTCCTCCACATCTTCCGCATTAAACACAAACCTTTTGTACGATTTTACCGTTTTCAGGTAAGCAGTGGCAGCATAAACATAAGGAATAAGAAAAGGATAATGGTTGCTGTGGAAATTCAGCAGATCTGTATTGGCAAAGCAGTAGCCAACACCCATCGGTGCCAAATCAGCAACGGCGTGTTTAGCCCCTGTTGCCCGCGGTACAAGCACCCGCTCCTTAACCTCCGGAAAATAATCACCAGGCCTAAATAAACCGATAAACTTTTTCTTTAATCTAATCTCCGGTCCGTTAGGTTTTTTAATAATATCTACATATTTAGATCGCTCGGTATTCACCCCGAAACATTCGGGCCAGTAATATGCGTTAAAATCGAGGCACCCCGTCCACAGCATGGCCCGCAAGGTATGGTAAGCATAACGCCCCAGGTACGTTTCGTCAGTATCTACACTACAGCTCACCAACAGATGATCGTATGCTACCTTAATGTAAACCCTTTCTGGCGCCTCATTTTTCAACTTAACATTAACGATTAACAAACCCTGCTTAAAAGAAAGCAATTTCTTTTCTACCAGGTTAGGGTTTTTAATCACCTTAAATGTGCTATGCAATTCAAGTACCGCTAACTTTAATATCCTGCTCCCCTTTTCAAAAGGCAGTTTGTAAAACTGCGAAAGTGGTTTCCCTGCAATTGTAATTGGTTTAGTCATCATACTCGTATGGGTTTACGAGTCTTGTGGTATAAAGAGACACTATAGCGGGCTCTAAATACCATCTACCGGGCTTCTCACGGCCTTGCCAACGGAATTACAATAGAGCCCATGATGCTATAGTGCGCACTAAAAGTACGCAAAATATCACCATAGGCATTAATCTATTGTCTCGTTGGCTGTTTACTGTGAGAATTTGGTAGCCGAGACTCTTTATTAACACCTAATTTATACACGAATATAACAATAAAAGTTTAGATATTCTAAAGTATTCTTTAAATAATCAAATGAAAAATACAAAAATTATTAAGTACAACTTTCACATGGTATGTTTATCAAAAAACGATCAGCGTGAAAAAGAAGTCGGAGCTTACAGAACTTGGAAAATACTTAATTTTGAAATCGGCTAACAAAGCAGAAATTTACAGAAAGACGGGTATTACTGAGTCTCGCTTAAGCCTACTAAGTAATGACGCGAGCACTAAACTTTCTGGAGAAGAACTATACTTGATAGCTCTTGCACTAGATGTTGAGCCTGGCGATATGGCCAAGACGATTTATAAAGGAGTTAAGCTAAACACTATTGCAGAGCAAGAAGCATTAGCAGCTAAAAGTAGGAAACAAAAAAGATAGTTCTTTCCAAAGAAGAACGATCCCGGCTTTGGATAAATAAGCAAAAAGTGCCACTATTACCAATAGCGACATTCAACATTAATTGCCAGCTCATTAAACTATCAGCCCACCTTTAATACGATTGAAAAAATTGTAGACTTGTACGAAAGATTATTAGCAAGCGAAAGAGAGAAAGTGGAGATATTGAAGAATAAATAGAAGAAATAACTATAAAAGTAAAAGCCCAATCAGCAGTGATTGGGCTTTTAATATTTAATCTAATTGAGCTAAAGAAAAATTAAACTAATCCTTAAGAGTTTTATTTTGTTCATCTTTCTGCTTGAATAAATCTGTTATGTCTATTGGTGGTAAATCGTAAGCACCGAACACAGAAAGACTGGTCATTTGTAGGATATGTGTTCTTAGTCTATTAATTAGTAAGTTTACAGCAGAATAATTTTGAAGATTCTTAATATGACTTTCTGGTAATTCTATATCACTTTTAATCTGAAAAATCCCTGTTCCTTCCACTAAAATCTTATAGCCAGCTTCAGGATCAGCCTCTCTGTTAATTTCTATTTTTGTAAAAGTTTGAAAAGTCCCATCATTACCGATATTATTTGAAAAATCAACGTCTATAGAATACTTTTCAAATATAGTTGAGGKATCCAGTTTCTTCTTTGAGGCTGTTGCAGGTTGAATAAAATCGAACTCACTTTTTAACAAAGCAAAGTTCAACCATATTAAAGGAGATAGCTTTGCTTTCATTAGGCTGCTTGAGTTTCTTCATATTGAACATCCCCATAATCATTTTGTGGCTTTTTATAATCAGTCTCAAATTTATAAAACCACCAGCCCTTTGGTTTAATTTCAGGGAAATCAAAAGATTTATCTTCAATAAAATTTTTATCTCTTACTTCAATATCAAATTCCAAACACAATGCAGCCTTCATTTTAGCCAAGTTAGTAAAATTTGGTAATCTATCTCCTCTAAATAATTGAGTAATATAACTAGCAGATGTACCAATGGATGATGCCAAAGCTTTTTTGGTAATCTTCTGTTCACACATGGCTTTATCAATTTCAGCCAGAAAAGAAAATGCTAATGATTGAGCTTCTAACTCTAGTCCTTCTTGTTCTGAATCAATTGATAAAATTTCATTAAAGCTATTTTTTATTTCTTCAGATGTCTTTGATGTCATATTCATATTTAGATATGCTTCTAATATTTTGTTTATCTTTTTTTGAGAGACCAGAACTTGTTGTTTTCTTAGCAACAACACTACAAGCTATTATAACAAACACTTTTTGCTCTCCTAATGTTTGTTCTTGACAATATATTCGTGGATTATTTTTCCCTTTAAATTTTTTGCTCTCCTAATGTTTGTTCTTGACAATATATTCGTGGATTATTTTTCCCTTTAAAT
>NZ_JBFTRT010000321.1:0-12093 GCF_056399685.1 Pedobacter sp. 01N416 | reverse complement strand
GAAACATTCATCAAAAGTGAACGGTAAACATTGCCATTATTATTAGATTTGTAAAAGTCGTATTGAAAGACGCATTTTTTCCCCATTCCGGTAATAGAATCGATCAACGGAACATTCGAGGTCGGAGCATTATGGTAATAAAAATTTAAGCCCTGTTCATAAGCTACATCATCCCACCCACCATAGGTAACCCTGGAAAGGTTAATAGCAAAAGTCCAATTGGTAATGGCAAAAGGATATAATGTTGTATTGCTTGTTCCCTGACTGAGCGCAACCCGATCAGTCCCACCAGTAAAAGAAGGTTCAGTATAAAAAAAATCTAAACCAGCGCCTCCAATATCCTTTATACTTGTCAGCTTCCAGGCAGCAACATAACTGATTCCATTCTGGAACTGCTGGTACTCACGCTTAAAAAAATTGATCGCGTTTGGATTTGAAGAATTTGTAGCTTTCCTTGCTGTTTCTAAGGCGGCAAAAACATACTTTGTACCTGATGCGGTTGTAATTACAAAACTTTTAATCCTCCCGTAGCTCGAATAATGCTGAGGCACCGATGTTTCAAGATCATAGGTCACCTTAATATCCATATATGGAATTGTTCTTACGGTATGGTCTGCATCAAACACAAGCTTACAATCAAGCCCCGGAGCACTCACAACAAATACATCAGGCTCAGTATCAGAAAGATCAGAAAAGTTAGCATTGATATATCCGAGGTCTGTAGCCTCATCCGCACAGGTCGACTGATTGTTATCGTTTACAATATTAAAAGCATTGATCTTTGTCCCATTCGTATTGCTGAGCCAGCCTAAACGCTGATTTCCCTGATCATCCTTTTGTGTTTCATCAGGTAGCCCCCTCAATTGGCGATAGATTGCTCCCCCAGCCTGCAGGTTCCAGCCAAGCCCTGCATTTCCCTCGGCCTGTTTCACTTTGATTCCGCTACCATTGTAGAAAACACTGATAGGCATAGAAATTTTTCCAATCTGTAACTGGTGTAGCGGAATACTCACACTAAACCATAGAACAACGGCCGAATGTCAAGAAAAAAACGAAATGTCCCTAAACTTTTTGACGAACGATCGCTTTTTTACCATGAACGCCTTTTTATAGGTGACGAAATTTAACAACGAAATATCATCCGTCAAAAGAAACCCGATAAGGGCCACCGGCGCGGGCTTCGGCTATCTAGTTCAATCGATGCCCAGAATTGGAGTGGTGTAGCAACTCCATCAGAAATGGCGCTTCTCTATGAAAATGATGTGACAAAAATAAAACTTCAGTAAACAATTGGAATTCCACTTGAGACTTGCGCCAAAATTCGCTTGCACAACGAAATGATGAACCTACTATCAATAATAAGTACAGCCTCATTATTCACTCACGGCACAACTTAAACCAGAGCAAGGTTAATCAAACTCCAACTGGCCTAAAATAACAAAGCCCAGCATTTCTGGACTTTGTCACAATTATATTTATTTATCACACGCCACAGTCGTGCGCCAGCGAGGGTATTCTATCTATTTGAGATTAGCTTGTTTAAGCTGAATATCAAACTTATTTCTATATAATACACATCATCAGAATACACATAACAATATTCAGAATCAGCAATTGAAAATGCTTTAATCAATAATTCTGAATCAAAAGCAGTAATATTATCTGAAAGAATTTCAGATTGTCCTTGAACTCCTGGAAAAACCTCTCTAACTCTGTTTATTAAGTTATCTGATTTCTCTAAATCAATGTATTCTAGATCATTCAAACCAGCAGCAATAAACATATCTTCATATTTTTTCAGCAAAAACTTTCCCTTATTTTTTCTTTTTAAGAAATCTAGCTTGTTATTTATCATATAATTTTTATTAAATATGCTTTGGTTGGATAAACCATAGCATATTGACCCCTCTTCACCAAAAACAAATAATCAGCAAGATCCTGATTTATAGCTAATTTCGCTATATACTAAAATTGGTGGGATGGGGTCAATCAAATTGGTTTATGCACCCTATCTCCAATTCACAAGACTACGGATAGATGGGGATAAGTTAAAACCGATTACCAAATGACAGTCCAGTATATTACAGTTCTTTTTTCTTTACTAATAGCAATCCCCTTTGAATAACCATTTTGCCATTGTTTTGGCATTTGATAAGCAGGTTTCATGTTAAATTCTTTTAACCAGGAATTTATTTTTTTTGCTTCGAATACATAAATGGTGAAGGACGTATCTAATCCAAAACTCTGATTGCCATTATTCCCCTCGTAAATAATGAAATTTGGAATAGGAAGTTTATTATGGTAGCATTCTTTATCAAGAAGTGTACTATCTTTAATATCAGGCAACTCATAATTATCCATTGTCTTTTTTGTTTCAAAACGATTAACAATCAACAAACATGAATCTAAATAATYGTAAGTAGCAACTGCCTGTTTTTGAGATCTATTTCTAACCAATTTTAATTCCTTTTCGGGTAAACCGTATTCATATAACATGAATGCTACATCATTTTTTGATTCATACCTATACGAAAAAACACGATTACTATCCGATGAAGAAGAAACTTTTTCTGGAAACTGATCAACGAATTTTTTTTCGTAATCCTTTTTCTTTTCAAGATAAAACTGGCCAGTATTTGGTTGATTCTGGCCGCAGCCATTAAATACACTAACAATCAATAAAATAAAAACTACACTTATATTTTTCATGGTTTGTAAATTTAACTAAATTGGGTCTAAAAAAGCTTAGAAATAAACTTCAATAGAAAACCAATTTTCGATGCTGTTGGCTGCTTATTCTCATAATATTTAGCTGTAGCCCTTATGCTTTGCCCAATAGGTTTGTTTATGCTATAATTTATTTTTGAACTTGAACTCGCTGAGCTAAAAGCACTAAGCTTCGAATTATTTCCTGATGAAACCTCCATAACATCGTATTTCAAATTTACAAGGCTTGGCAAAACATATGTTAACTTTGTCTTACCAATTTGAGATATTTCTGAAATAGTCGTTTTAATATTTTCGTTCCCATCCATTCGTCCCCCACTAACGAATTCCTGTTCCTTAACCGTAACATTTTCTACTGCACTATACCCATTCTGCGCCATAAAAGATTTTGAATTCTCAATAACCAGAATACTTTGACTTAATGAATTTTCATAAAGTCCTTTTGGGTTATTACCAAACATGTTATCTGGTCCAAAATTTTCTAAATTTTTAGCAGATATCCCAAAGCCAAATTTATCGAGAATTTCTTGTGTCATATTCTTTATACCCCTAAAATAATACACACTACCATTTGAATTATCCACAAACCAATCTGGAGGATGGTTTCGATTTTGCGAAGAATTTTGGCTTTGCAATTGGCGAACCGCATTTTGAGCATCTTCGTTATATAACGTTTCCATTCCATTTGGATCCATATTATTTATCGGACTATTGTCAGTATAGGCATATGGATTAACTGAATGAAACTTTTCCGCCAATGGATCCACCACATTCCACCTGCCTATCTCAGGATCGTAAAACCTTGCCCCATAATCTAACAGTTTAGAAGGTATTTTTCAATACCACGAATTTGTCATTCAATTTATAATCCAACAGAACCGATCTATTATTTATCGGCTTACCACTTTTAACATTATTTATCGTAAGTATATACTGACCTATTTTATTTCCATTTACGATCTTGAAATAATTTATACTACCATTATTATTGTAATCAACGATGCTATGGATATTTCCAAAACGGCTATTGAATTCATAATGAAGAATCGCCTTGCCTAATCGATCGAGTTCAAAAATGTTAAAGTAAGACACTTGTACCCCAGTTCCTGATGCTGATTGCCCTTTACCAATAAAACATAGATACTTTTTACTATTCCTGAAAATCATGTAGGCAGATAAAGAAAGAGGATCAACTTTATTTTGCAGATGGAATTTTTGCAAGCCAAATACAAATAAATCTTCGTGATTACCTTCTTGACTAAAATAATTAATGGATTGCGCTACTTCTTTGGATTCAATTTTAGCTACATATTTATTTATACCTTTGGTTGTTTCAAAAAGCAAAAGTTCACATTGAATTTCTTTGTTGACAAGAACTCTAGATTTTGACAAACTAATATAAACGCCTTCAATACTTTTTACTTGTTGACGCTTATTAACATGGTTTTGATCATTTTTAAGTCCTTGAGCGTTCACATAACCGAAAAGTGAACATATTGCAATTATCTGGATTATTATTATAAATTTTCTCATAATATTTAGTAACGCCTTTCTCCCGATGCTTTAATAAAAGAATTAGTTTTTTTCATGAATGTTGTACCTCCATGTGCTGCTGTTGTTTCCCATCGATAAGAATAACTGCCTCTTACTCCAGTTGCCTTTCCACTGCTATTGTAATAGTGAGTTGTAATTGGTGCACCGTTAACAGTCTTACTACCTAACCTTTGCATATCATGTGATTGATCAGTAAACAACAAACCGCCGGTGGCTCTTTTTTCTGCACTAGAACCTATATCTGAACCCGCCCAATGCGTCGCGCCATTTGAATAATCTACTCCACCATTTACTGCATTTATTGCTCCCCCTATTGCTGTCTGCATAAAGGTGCCATTTCTTTCGCCGTTACTGGCATCGTTAAATTGGGTAGTTCTTGGATTACCATCTGTTGCAGCAAAAGCAAAGCCTTTTATAGTGGACGAAATCGTTGCATCATCACCTCTCGCTTCCTTATTATTCATAATTGCACTGGCGATCCCGTATACTTCTTCTTTAACATTTGAAGTCCCGGATTCTCCATAAGAAGTTGATGCCAATTGCATTAATTCATTATTGCCAACTTCTAGCTCTGTAATTCCTGACTTCTTTATAGCATACCCATCGCCTTGTTTGGTATATGAGCCATCCTTGGCAACGTATGCTCTATCATCTTCAATATGATCAGTTCCTAGCCATTTACCATCAGTACCATAATAATCACCAAACATTCCATCCGGATCGATAAATAAAATAGGATTATTGAACGCATAGGTATAGGTAGACCATCTCCTTCCTTTCTCCGCCAACGGATCCACCACATTCCATCTTCCGATCACCGGATCATAGAACCTAGCGCCGTAATCGTACTGTCCTAGCTCTTCCAGCAACTCCTTACCATTATAAAGAAACTCCACGACAGGGCATCTGGAGCAATTAAAGCCAAGTTAATTAAACTTTTACAGAAACAAAGCTCGGCAGTTTAAAAATTGCCGAGCTTTATTATGTAAGTTACATTTTGGTCTTAACGAGATGCTAAGACCAGTAGGGGGTATAACAAAGCTCTACCAATTGAGCTTTTATTGTTTTAAGTTAATTCCTTTAATGCTTGAATAGTTTCATCAGTATCACAATTTTCATTAAGTCTTTCACTTACTAATTTCATAAAAGAATCCGAAGTAAGGCTTTTTTTGACAAGGTTTATATCTTGAATGAAACCTTCAATTAAAAACCAATCTTTGTCAGTCATAATTGATTTCTCTTCTTTGGTCCCAACTCTTGACCAACCATCAATATCCCCATTGAAACGCTTATATATTCCTATTTTATCTATTGTAATCATGGCTTAAAGACATTATGAAAGATTAAATTATTTTTCCCATTCAATAATGGATACTCAACAGTTCGCCAAACACTATTTAATCGTACTCCTGTAGATGCATTTTGGAATACGTGGACTGAACCTGTTGCTCCTTTTGCATAAGCCGAAGATAACCGTTGCCACATTGGCCCTGCTTTTTCCCAAGGCATACCTTGTGTTAACTTTGTCAAATTCTGCCCTGCTCTTGTCATTTCCAATGTAGTCATTCCATTTACCTTAGCATAGTTCGCGGCTGCATTCATTGCATCTTCACCACCTGACCAAAACACTCGTCCTCCTCCTGTAGCGGCCTTAGGAGCTGATACCGATGCCCCATGGTATGCACCAACCATCCAATCACCTCGAATTTCAGTACGAGCATCAGCAATCATCTGATTATTGTATGCGCCTATTCCATCCCTATCTAGAACATCCAATGCATTTGCCTGACGACTATATGCTCCTCCTGATAAAACATCATAAAAAAACTTAGCTAAAGCTCCTGTCTGGTCTTTGGGAACGATACTGGTCAATCCACTAGTGGATGAGGTAACTTCCTCCCCCGTCTCACTGTTAGTAGCTGTTCCGTTTGCGTTTAAATTCACAATCCCACCATCACTTGATTTTACAGCACCTGCTTCTCCAACATGCCTGTATCCATCCTGTTCCCCAGTACCATCGAACCATTTAACGGTTCCCGTTACATTTGATTGGTACCAATCCCATCTCCCRTCYGGGTCTATTCTRTTRATAGGATTATTGCTAACAAAATGATACGGCGTCATTTCAGCTCTCCCATCCGCCAACGGATCCACCACATTCCATCTGCCAATCACCGGATCATAGAACCTAGCCCCGTAATCATATTGTCCCAGTTCTTCCTGCAACTCCTTGCCATTGTAAAGATATTTATTTGTTCCGCCACTTGCAACCTTCCTTAAACCAAAAGCATAATAATCATCCCGCTGGATCGGTTCCACCAATCCCGATACCGGGTTCTTCTTAAAACTCGTCCGCACATTGCCCAGGTGGTCAGCCTGGTTGTACTCATAACTGTAAACACCGCTACTGTTCCGCGCGATCCCCTCTTCGGTCTGGATGAAATCAATAGATCCATCAGATTTGTAAACAATTCCCTCAACGTAATCTGTTGTGCCCGTGCTGGCACTTACYTTTTTAAGTTTCCTTCCTCCCGCGTCGTAGGTATAGGTCACATTCTGGTTCCCGCTCACCTGTACCGGAAGGTTCAGGTAATTGTAGCTGATCGTGTGATCGATATGGTAATCATTGGTCGCGAAGTTATCCCTGTTCAGGGCTTTGATATTCCCCATCACATCATAGCTGATGCTCTCTCCCAAGCTGTTTCCGGCACTGGACACCGTCAAACGGTTCAGCCTGTCATAAGTGTAGTTAAAGGTATTAGCTCCCCCGCCATTGGTATAGGTCTGGCTTGAGATATTACCATTATACTGCGGGGCACTGCCACTGTTATAAGCCAATGTAAAATTGAACAGCCCGCTAGCCTGACTGGTCAGCCAGCCACGCTCGTTATAGGTAAAGCCAGTATGCTGCGCAAAACTCACATCATCGGTACTATGCTGTCCCTTATCGATCAATTGCCCGATCTCATTGTAGGTCAAGTTCGATAACGTGACCCCTTGCCCCCCATTGATCTGGGATTTCGTGGTTTTCGTCCTGCCCACATGGTCGTAGGCATATGTGTTGGCAATAGTGGTACTCACGCCGTTCCCCACATGCACACGGGTAGTCTTCTTTAAGCTCCCATCAAAGTTCCACTCATTGTCTACCACATCAGTACCCTGATTGACACCGTTCAGGTGGTTTTCGCTTTTGGTCGTGATMACCCTTCCTTCGTTATCATAATAGTTTACGCTCAGCAGCATCGTTCCTGTACCCAGTACGGTTGTACGCGTACCGGTCAATAAGCCTTTGGTACGCCCACCGCTAACCTGCGGCAGCACCGGTGAACCCATGGTATTGTCATAGAAGTTATAATCGTCGTAATAGTTGACCGTTAGATAGGTACTGACCCCGACATTAGGATAAGCATTATTGGTGTATCCCATGCCTGAGGAAGACCCTGGGGCTTTGTCTTCCCATAGAGGATAGGTCTGTGCATTCAGGTTATCCTGGAAAATAGCCCTTTGCGCATCATCAAGATAAATACCGGTCATAATAACCCTTCCAAAAGCATCATATTTGGTAAAAATCCACTGGTAAGATAAACGTTGCTGTGCGTCCTGGGTAAATATTACCTGATCAAGCTTATTGTATACCARGTATTCCCAGCCCTTGCCCGGAATCTTTTTCTCAGTTAACCGTTTCCGGCCATCATAATGATAACCATAAATGAAATCCTTGAACACATCATCTGATTCGGTAAAACCATCGATCTCAGCGGATAACCTGTCGGTATTCAGGTTTACTGCCGGAGGCAGCACATAACGCAAATTACCCAGGTCATCGTAAACATAATAGGTGGAAAGACTTTTAGTAGCTGTTTCCCAGGCCCGCTTTAATACCACCCTTCCCTCCAGGTCCTTATATTCATCTGTTGTACCCGTCTTTACATCCCCAGGCACCCAGTTCTCATCTTTTACCGTCGATTTATAAAGTTTGCCCGCATCATAATAACTACTTCCAGAACTCGCACCGGAACTGTTCACCGTCCATTTCCTCACATCGCCCGCCACATTGGTCCCGTATTCACTCACCACGGTACGCCCAGTTCCAGGCTGCCAGGCAGCTCCCGGAGCACCCCGCTGTTCCACCCGGTTCAATGGTGAAGCCTCGAACACCGTTACACTGTAAGGGTTTGGTGTTTTGACCACATTAGCGTCCCAGCCCGTGCTGTTATTGTAATAGTTCGCCTGCTGGGTCAAAGCATCCGCTTTATAACCCCCGTTGTTTGCCGACTGCGCAGCATAAGGCAGGTATTTTACTGTTTCCCTCCCATAGGCATCATAGGCCACAGGCTGCACAATATCTTTCCCCCCAGGGCTCGCCTGTACCTGCACGGCCTGCATCGGCCTGCCCAGCCCATCAAGATACTGGATACTACGGTTAGCCTGGGCAATGGAAAGACTACCCACCTGCGCAAGTGTAATTACATCTTTTTCACGCACTGTGGTCTCCATAATAAAGTTCTGGTCACTGCTCGGCTGGATGCCCGCAGTACTTCCACCTGTTACCGTGATGTTCAGCGCAAAGGCAGAACTGCTCTGACTGGTATTGTAAGCCGTGATATAATAATTGGCTGCAGCGGAGGCTGTCGTTGGAACCCCAGTGATGTTACCGTTGGCATTGCTGAAGTTCAGGCCCGCCGGTAGCATTGGCGCAACCGTAAAAGCAGCTGTGGCGATCTTGCGGATATAGAAACTCCCGATTTCCGCCACATAAAGCGTACCCTGGCTGTCGATGCTCAGCCCGTAGGGCGAGCTCAGCCGCACGCCCGAACCCGTACCGTTTACCGTACCCGCGGAGGTCGTGCCTGCAAAGGCCGACACATAACCCGAAGCATCGATCCTGCGGATGGTATGGTTCTGCTGGTCGGCCACATAGATATTGCCCGAAGCATCTATCGCCAGGTTATTGGGATACTGGAAAGTGGCAGAGGTACCGTAACCGTTGGCCGAACCCATCGATCCGTTGCCCGCAACCGTACTCACCGTACCCCCGCTGATCTTGCGGACCATATGGTTCAGCCGGTCAGCCACATAAACATTGCCAGAGGCATCAACCGCCACACCCATCGGGTTGCGGAAAGTAGCCGATGAGGCACTGCCATTGGTAGCACCTGCCGTGCCCGTACCCGCAAAAGTACTCACCACACCGGCCGGAGTGATCACGCGGATCCTATTATTCGAATAATCCGCCACATAAAGGTTGCCCGAGCCATCAAAGGCCAGGCCGATCGGGCTGTAAAAACTTGCGCCAGTCCCTGTACCGTTAGCAAATCCCGGTGACCCGCTGCCCGCAAAGGTAGTCACCACCCCTGCCGGGGTGATCTTCCTGATCCGGTGGTTCTGCTGGTCGGATACAAAGACATTGCCCGAAGCATCTACCGCAAGTGCCGAAGGGTGCTGGAAGCTTGCCCCGGCACCAGTTCCATCCGTAGACCCCGCAGATCCAGAGCCCGCCAGTACGCTCATGGTACCCAATGGGGTAACTTTTTGAATCTGGTTGTGGTCCGAATCGGCGATGTAAACATTGCCTGCTGCATCTACAGCCGTGTTCAGCGGGTTATACAGCCCGCTGCTGACGAAAGTAGTGGTCGTCTGCCCGCCGGCTGACGCCGCACCCCCGCTAACTGTTGGGGAAAGTGTAGAGATAGCGCTCCCTGTACTATAGCTCTGGCTCGAAGGCGAATAGCTGACCGAAAGCTGTGCATGGCCCGCAAGGCTTGCACAGAGGGCTAAAAGCCCGGTAAATATGCTGGTAATCTTTATTCTTATTTTCATCTGGAGAGGCATTAATGCGTTGGCACTTTAATACTGTCTGTGGGCAGACCTTTACGTTTTCCTTTGGGCAGTTTCAATTCCTGTTGCTGACTAAAAGCCTGCATTTCGGCCGGCCTCCGTCCCCTGATGGAGGCTGCCATCTTTTCCCGCTGCTGGGGGCTAAGCAATAGCCTCAGCACAGCTTGGTGGCGCTCTGAAAGCGCCTTTAGCTCCATGCCCCGCTTCTGGCCACGGAATGAAGTATCCCGCAATACGCGGGTAACCTGCTGGCCGTATTTCTCCTGCTCTGCCAGAAGTTGCAAAGACTGTTCCGGGTTCAGCCCCAGCTCCTTTGATAGCACTTCCTGACGCTCTTTTGTTCGCATCGCTGTAAAGGGCTATATAGAAATCCGCATCAGTACTACTACCGTCACTTGTCGGGCTCGAAACCGAATTCTCCACCTCAACCCGCGCATAAACCGGCGAAGGCGCCGGAGGTGTTGTCGTCCCTCCACCTGCATTACAGTCCGTAACCTGGCCCGCATAGTTATAACAATAGGTCTTGACAATGTTATTATTCTGGTCACGGACCAGTTTCAACCGCTGGAAAGCATCGTACTCATAATAAACCGTCATCCCCTTCGCATCCGTCTGGCTAACCATACCAATCAATGGTTTATATACATAGCTCGAAATAAATGCATCGGGAAGATTGTTCCTCAGCGGCAAAAGAAAGTTATCAATCGCAGTCTTGTCGGGACTAGCCTGATTGCTGAAGCTACTCACCGCACTGCTACCCCCCAATAACGACTCTACTGTCGCATAATCTGCGTTTTTGATCTCCGCAATTGGAAACTGGGAATTGTAACTGTAGAGGTAACTTATTTTTGATCCGTTCTCCTTAGAGATCGTTAATGGATTCCCTTTAGTATCATAGTTGTGATAGCGCAAACGGGTCTCATCAGTTCCCGTAGCCATATTCCTTCCCTCTACAGTACTCGGCGCAATTATCGAATTGCCCCAGTCGCTGTAATTGGTCCGGGTTGTACTAAGGATATTTGTCCCCAGGATATCGTTCTTGTAATTAACCTGTTCTATCACCGGAGACCACTTATGGTATAGATTTACCATGTCCGCATAGGGCTGCTGTCCGATAAAATCGTGCGGATATTTAAAAACACTAATAACGCTATCGCCGTTACTCTTGTACATCTTGGAATTTGTGGGGGCATCCAGGAGGTTATTTGCATATTCAAACTTAGTTTTTTCAATCACTCCGTCACCACTCGTCACCGTTTTGGATATGAGTCTTCTGTATCCCGACTCAATATAATAATCGCCATAGTTATAAGGCTCACCTCCATATTGAACCAGATAATAATCTGCATCCTCAGGAATGCGGAAGTTTGGCCTGATAGCGCAGCCATCAAGATTATATTCCACATATCTGTCATACTTGAATCCCCTAACACTCTCTCCGGGCAGATCCTGGTATTCATAGTCTTCAGCGTTCACCAGATCGTAATTACCATTATTATTCTTATAATATGCTTTTCCAATCAGGTTACCAGAGGTCCAGTCCTTGAACGGCTTTAGATATTGCTTATAGCGTATCGGGTCATTAAAGCTATAAAAGTCGATATAACCGTTGCTTGGATATGTCGTTTTCTCAGCTGGCGTAAAATCGTAATTATAGCTGATTTTCCCGACATTTTGCTGTCCATTACCGATATATTCCGATACCTGATCATATACCACCGGACTGCCATGCGGGCTGATATTAAAAAGGGGATCACTGAACAGGTATCTTCTCCTGAACTGACTCCAAGGGGTTGTAGAAGAACCAAACGGAGCCAGGTCGGGGACCAGTCCAGCTACAGAATAGGAATAATCCTCCACATTCCCTGGCAGAAAGTCTATGTTCCAGCCTGGATATTCATATGTCCTGGTTTCAGGGGTACTTGTTGGACTGGCATATTTCGATATGGTTTTAACCCTTAGCCCACCTACATC
>NZ_JBFTRT010000320.1:0-5610 GCF_056399685.1 Pedobacter sp. 01N416 | reverse complement strand
CTAATCAACAGTTTAACAAAACCTTTCAAAGTGATTAACAACTAACGGTTTGAATCTTATAAACAAAGGCAAAATCTAYTGATAAACCTAAACAACCAAAATACATGAAAAATCAGAAACAAGGACCTTGAAGGGTATGGTGATTTGATGCAAAAAAGAGCCTCGATTCGTGGTCGAAGCCCTTTCTAGCTGCATTCAGAAATATTGATTAAACAAATTTCTTAAACCTGGTGAAGTGCTCAATCCTTCTAAAAATCGACACAACGCCATAACAGACTAATGTCAAATGTATAAAAATTATACTAATTTTTTA
This sequence comes from Pedobacter sp. 01N416, assembly GCF_056399685.1. NCBI lineage: Bacteria > Pseudomonadati > Bacteroidota > Sphingobacteriia > Sphingobacteriales > Sphingobacteriaceae > Pedobacter > Pedobacter sp. 01N416. Next base: position 5,297 of record NZ_JBFTRT010000320.1, on the reverse strand, counting down.
TGGAAGCCCTATGGCTACATGTTTAAAATACTATTAAGTAAGGATTCGCTTTTTCAGCGGATGAGTGAGATTGATAAACGAAAATGGATCATGCGAGCTAAATTAACTGCCTTCTTGCTAATCATTACACTTATGCAGGTTAGTGCATCAACTTTTGGGCAAAATTTAACGCTCAAAGAGAAGAATATCACCATTGCAAAAGTGTTTTTTGAAATCCGTAAACAAACCGGATACGATGTTTTACTGAGGAGCAAAAAGCTAGATGTTTCAAAAAAAATAGATGTAGCGTTTAATAATACACCAGTTAATAATGTAATTAATCAGATTATTAATGGAACGGAGCTTGAATATACGGTAAACGACAAAACCATATTTATTGAACAAAAGGAAAAACCTTTTTTTGAGCGGCTTGTAGAGCGATTTATAGAAATCGATATCAGTGGAAAAGTATTGGGCGAAAACGGAGAAGTGCTAGTGGGTGCTTCCGTTAAAATTAAAGGAACTTCACGCATTGTGATTACAAATTATAAAGGAGAATTCAATTTTTCTAAAGTTGGTGAAAATGCAATGCTAGAGATTTCCTATGTAGGTTATGAATTGAAAGAAGTTAAAGCTAGCGCTAATTTGGGATCAATAAGAATGGTGCGAAGCACGAGTAAACTTGAAGAAGTTAATGTTTCTATCAATACGGGTTATCAAAAGATCAAAAAGGATCAATTAACAGGAGCGGCATCTAGTATTAATGAAAAGGAGTATCAGCAGCGCACAGCGATAACAGGAAATTTTTTGGAGAGCTTAGAAGGAAAGATTCCAGGTCTGGTTTATAACGGGCAAACCGGAGAACTCGCCATCCGCGGTGTTTCTACTTTTGATGCCGTAAAGCAACCATTAATTGTACTCGATGGTTTCCCTACAGAAGTAGACCTGAGAACAATTAACCCAAACGACATTACTTCTGTTACTGTTTTGCGTGATGCGGCTGCAGCTTCTATTTATGGGGTTAGAGCATCAAATGGGGTAATTGTTGTAGAAACAAGACGAGGTAAGTTAGGTAAACCCGTATTTACGATCAACAGCTCACTAGCTATTCAAGATAAGCCAGATTTTAGTTACATGAACTATATTTCTTCAAGTGAATTTGTGCAGTTACAACGTGATAATTTTTATATCGCTAAGCCTAACACTATGTTGTATGATTTGGGTATCTATAAAATGAATCCTGCACAAGAAATTCTTTTTAAGGGACCAAGAATGGGTGTGGTTACTCCAGCATTAACTCAGGCTCAGGTAGATCAGCAGTTGGCTACATTAGGCTCTTACGACAACCTAAATGAGTACCAACGTTTGTTCTATCAACAAAGACAGGCAAAGAATGTAAATTTTGATGTAAGTGGTGGCAGTCCGAGTAATACGTATATGATGGGCTTGAACTATATTGGAGAAACACCAGTAAATAAAGGCTCACAAAATAAACAGTTTAACTTGAACCTGGCGAACACCTTTCAGTTTTCTTCTCGATTCAATTTTGACTTTAGAGGAACTTACACTAATATAATTAACACTACTGCAAATACACCTATTTACGGCGATATTTTCCCTTACGAGCGTTATGCCGACGATAATGGAAATCCGTTGCCTGTATCTTTAGGGCCAAGAAAGGACTATCTTACTTCTTCTGTTACTACAGCTACTAATAATGCCTTACAAGCTGCCGGGTTATACAACCAGTTTTATTATCCCTATCAGGAACTGACTAGCAATGAGAACACACAAAAAAATTCTTTAATCAAGTTTCAAGGTAGACTAAATAGCAAGATCACCAATTGGCTTAATCTTGATTTGGGAGGGAATTATGAAAACCAGAATGTGAGGTTTGATCAATTACAGACCGAAGATGCATTTCTAGCTAAAAGTTTAATCAATTCGATGGCCTTAAGAGATCCTGCTACAGGAAAAGCACTTTTCACCAATATGCCTAAAGGGGATATTTTAAGGCGAAATACTCAAAAAATTACCAATTATACCCTACGGGGGCAATTAAACTTCAGTCATGCATTTGGTACTGATCATAACTTGTCTGGAATAATGGGTGCAGAACAAAAAAAGACCGTAGGTGAAGGATACTTGACCTCATTTTTTGGCTACGATGGGCAATCGCTGATTGTAAAACCCATTAATATGGGTGCTTTAAATGCTACAGCCAGACCAGCCTTTCCAATAAATAGCGTTGGTATTGGATCAGCGTTTAGTAGCACACAGTATTTTAACGAAACTTCTAATGATAGAAGATTCATGTCTTACTATGGCCAGGCAACTTATATCTATAAGGCAAAATATGTAGCTACAGGCAGTTTAAGGTTTGATAAATCAAATCTGTTTGGTGTAGACCCAAAATATAGAAATAAACCATTATGGTCTGCTGGTTTAAATTGGCGCTTGGGACAAGAAGAATTTATTAAGAAGCAAACCTGGATAGACCAATTACAATTAAGGGCTGCGACGGGCTTTAACGGAAACGTGCCATCAAGTAACAATGGTAAATTTTTAATTCTCGAATCTAGATTAAATACAGCTTTAAGTACACCATTAACTTATAATGATGTGCTCAGCCCGGAAAATCAATCATTGAGATGGGAAACCACACAGAACTATAATTTTGGTTTGGACTATAGTTTTTTAAAGAGCAAGATTTCGGGGTCTGTAGACTATTATATTAAACAAACCAAAGATGTATTCGGACAATATGGCTCAGATCCTACAACAGGTTTTAACCAGTATAATGCAAATACAGCAGCAATTGAGAACAAAGGGCTAGAGATTTTAGTAAACAGCATTAATATAAGACAGCACAAATTTGAGTGGAGAACACAATTAACCGCTTCATTTAACCAAAATAAGGTATTGGAAGTTAAAGCTACCGAATTTACTACCTCACAGCAGATTACGAGTTCAGCCACGCCTGTTAAAGGTCTTCCAATAGGTGCATTGTACAGCTATAATTATGGAGGTTTAAACAGTAATGGACAGCCTTATGTGTTAGATAGATTTGGCAACCAAAAAGTAATGACCTATTCAGATATGGGTGCTGGCGTAATCGATGTAACCAAAAATGACCTGATTTATAGTGGTACAACAACACCGAAATATGTATTGGGCTTGAATAATCAATTTAGCTTGGGTGCTTTCGATATCTCGTTTTTATTGATGTATTATGGTGGACATGTAATGCGGGTGGAACAGCCAAATCCTAATAATATTGGATTCTTGAGTCCTACTCCATTACAAGGTGCCGCTAATTTCTGGAAAACGCCAGGCGATGAAACCACGACTCGTATTCCTGGATATACTGGCTCTTCGCCTTCGGCTCCAGGCTACTATCAGATTAGTGCACTTTATGGTTATCAATATGCCTCTGAGTTTGTGCGCAAGGCCGATTATATTCGCCTAAGGGATGTAGTGGTTACTTACCGTGCTAAAGCCCAATTCTTGGAAAAAGCAGGATTAAGAAACACCCAACTACGCTTTCAGGCGCAAAATCCTTTCCGCTACACCTTTAGTGGAAACGATATCGATCCAGATGCAATCGATCGAACTTCAGGTGTCCGCAAGCTGGAAATTCAACCTTTATACAGTTTAACTTTATCTACCAACTTTTAGAAACCATGAAACATAAACATATCATATTGTTAATTCTTACCGTGCTGGCATGTTCTTCATRCAAAAAATTTCTTGATGTAAAACCTAAAGGAATCATCTTACCAGAAAAAGTTACAGATTACGAAGCAATCTTAAATTCTCCTTCGCTAACCAAAACATTTTCAATAAATCTACTCGATTTTACTGACGATAATTTAAATTCATTTACAGCAACCACTACCTCACCAGCTGCCAATGGTTATTTCTGGAGACCAATTTTAACGGAGAATGAACTGGTCAGTCCCGATGTTTGGGGACCATCTTACCGTTGTATCTATTCTGCGAATGTGATTATCAATGGAATACCAACTGCTACCGAAGGTACCGATGTACAGAAACAAAGCATTACAGGTGAAGCATTAGTAATCAGGGCCAATTGTTATCTCGAACTATTAACAGTATTTGCCAAAGCCTATAATCCTGCAACGGCAGGCACAGATCCCGGCCTTCCCTTGGTAACCAGTACCAATGTAAATGATAAGGCTCCTGCCAGATCATCACTCAAAGCTACATTAGATCAGATTATAGGCGATGTAACTATGGCAATTCCGGCTTTACCCAACAGTAATGTAAACCGGTATCGGGTAACCAAATATGTAGCCTATGGCTTATTAACCAGGATTTATTTGTATATGGCAGATTTTGCCAATGCTAAAAAGTATAACGATTTAGCCTTAACTGCGCCACACACCTTGTTAAATTATAATTCTTACCCCCCCATACCTACTGCTCTTCCCATTTCCGAATTAAGTTCTGAAGTACTTTGGCAACGCGCATCAGTTAGCGGCTCTCCTAGTTTTATGCTCTACTCTACCGACTTAAAAAATTATTTTGACAACAACGATCTTCGTTACCAGTTCTTAACCATAATAAACAATGATGGTTTGGTACGGGCACCGCTACCAGGAGAATATAATTTCGGTATAACCTTCCCAGAAATGTACTTAACTAAAGCTGAATTGTTGGCAAGGCAAGGCCAATTTAATGAAGCCATGGCCATTGTGAACTTGTTACGTAAAAATAGGGTTAAAACTGCGGCTTATGTTGATCAAAGTGCGGCCACAGGCGAAGAAGCTTTAGTTAAAGTACTGGCAGAACGAAGAAGAGAAGGAGCTTATAGTGGTCTTCGCTGGTTTGATATGAAGCGTTTGGATCAGGAAGGCAGAATGCCAGAGGTGAAAAGGATTAATACAAAGACATTAGCAGTAGAAGGAACATTAGCACCGAAAAGCCCTAATTATACTTTTGAAATCCCTACTCGTGTCAAATTATTTAATCCTAACATGCAATTAAACCATTAATGTAAACTTTACCATCGATCCAGAACGAAATTTACTTCGAAAAGCTAAATTCTCCACTACTGGGCTATTAACCACTTATAACATTATTTTAATCGATAATTAACTTAATAACCTGAACTCGATTAATAACATGTCTTTAAAGATCTTCTGTAGATATTTTCGACTCACCGTCGTCACCCTGAATTTATTTCAGGGTCTATCTAGCAGGAAAGATGCTGAAACAAGTTCAGCATGACGATCGCGTTAGGAAAAAGAGACTAAAAATTGATCACAACGGGTAAAAATTAATCGAACTAAGGT
>NZ_JBFTRT010000319.1:0-9330 GCF_056399685.1 Pedobacter sp. 01N416 | reverse complement strand
GTGTAATCGTCATGCTGATTAATTCAGCATCTTTAAGATTAACATTTGTGCAGTAATTTTTAACCCTCTTGTAACATCTTACCCTTTACGCTTGTCTAAAAAAGAAAAAACATGGAGAAACCACTCATCACTATAAAAGAAATTGGCCGTAAATATGTTATTGGATCTGAAGTGATTCACGCTTTAAAATCAGTTTCTTTAGATATTAATAAAGGCGAATTCGTAGCATTGATGGGCCCATCTGGTTCCGGTAAATCAACCCTGATGAATATTTTAGGCTGTTTAGATACACCCTCAAGCGGAACCTATGTTTTAAATGGAACCAATGTGAGTCACATGAGTGATGATGCCTTGGCAGAAGTGCGCAACCAGGAAATCGGCTTCGTTTTTCAAACCTTTAACTTATTGCCACGTTCAACATCTTTAGATAATGTTGCCTTACCTTTAATTTATGCTGGAACAAGTAAAAAGGACAGGGATGCAAGAGCAGCTAAAGCATTAGAAAATGTAGGCTTAGGCAATCGTATGGATCATAAGCCAAATGAACTATCGGGCGGTCAACGTCAACGTGTGGCCGTAGCCAGGGCTTTGATCAATAATCCATCTATTATTTTGGCCGATGAGCCAACAGGTAACTTAGATACCAAAACATCAATTGAAATAATGGGCCTGCTTGAAGAAATCCACAGTAAAGGAAACACCATTATTCTGGTTACGCACGAGGAAGATATTGCGCAGCATGCTCACCGTATTGTACGTATGCGTGATGGCTTGATTGAAAACGATTATTTAAATACAGATGTAAAAAATGTATCTCCACGTTTACAGGCTTTGAATGATACTGGCAGCGATTGGGAGAAAATTAATTAAGGCTTAAGGTATAAGGTTTAAGGCGTAAGGTTTTACCCTAAACCTTCTACCTTTTACCTTCAACCTTTCTAAATGAAAATCTACACTAAAACTGGCGATAAGGGCAAAACATCACTCATTGGTGGTACCCGTGTACCTAAATATCATTTACGTATCGAAACCTATGGAACTGTTGACGAGTTAAATTCGCACATAGGTTTAATTATGTGCCAGGATATTGAGGCGCACGACCAGAAGCTATTAAAAGAAATTCAGGATAGGTTATTTACTATTGGTTCATCGCTTGCAGCAGACCCTGAAACATCTAAAATGAAGATCCCCGATCTGCACGATACTGATATTACCTTGTTGGAAAATGAGATGGATCTGATGAACGAAAAGCTGCCTGCTTTAAAACATTTTGTTTTACCTGGCGGAAATACTGTCGTTTCTTACTGCCATATTGCTAGATGTGTTTGTAGAAGGGCAGAACGACTCACAGTTGAACTTGCAGAAAATAGCTTTGTAGATGAGCGTGTAACAGTTTATTTGAATCGTTTAAGCGATTATTTATTCGTTTTGGCACGAAAACTGACCGTGTATTTTAAGACGGAAGAAAATATTTGGATTCCGCGGGTTTAATAGTGGAAAAATAAGTTTGTTTTGCTCAAAAATTTTAATATACTTTGCGCAATAATAAGAACAAGAATTTAATTGAATTGACGATATGTATTGGACATTAGAATTAGCATCGCACTTGGAAGACGCACCATGGCCTGCAACTAAAGACGAATTAATTGATTATGGTATCCGCTCTGGTGCCCCAGTAGAAGTAATTGAAAACTTACAGGCATTAGAAGATGATGGCGAACCTTATGAAACCATTGAGGAAATTTGGCCAGATTACCCAACTAAAGAAGATTTCTTCTTTAACGAGGACGAATACTAAACATTAGAAACTATAAAAAACCTTCCAGCTAAACTGGGAGGTTTTTTTTATGCTTTCATTTCCCATACTATTCGTCATACCGATAAAATAATTACATTTTTTAAACAAAAGTGAAAAGCCAAGTGTTAATACACCAATAATATAACATTGCTAAAAAATTAACACTATGGGAAATTTATTGTATTTAGTCGCAGTAGTATTGGTAATACTCTGGGTGATCGGATTTATATTTCACGGCTTCGGAGACGTTGGCGGTATAATCCACGTTTTATTGGTAATCGCAGTTATTGCAATTCTGCTTAAAGTAATTGGACGGGCAGCGTAAAAAAAATATATCGCACCGATATTCATTGGTTTAGAAGTAGGGGACGCTTTGAAATGGATGGATTAAAAAAGGAGTTTCATTTTTGAAACTCCTTTTTATATTTTTAATTTTTTAACAACAATTCGGCAAGTTCAAGATCAATAGGATAGGTAATTTTAATATTTCCTCTTTCTCCTTCGATGATATTAATCTCATAACCAATAGATTCTACCACGCTTGCGTCATCTGTAAAATGAGCGTCGAACTCTTGGTTGTAAGCTTCTTTAAGAATGCTAAGGCTAAAAGTTTGTGGCGTTTGTACTAAATAGATCTCATCGCGTTTTAATGCCGCTGTTTTATCGTCTCTAAGCAAGCGTACGCTATCGCTTGATTGTACGGCTGCAATAACGTTTCCCTGTAGCTCAGCTTCATTAAAACAGTTGTCGATAAGAGATTTGGAAACGAGCGGACGAACGGCATCGTGAATGGCAACATAACTTTCTTCTTCGATAGCATGGATTGCATTTTTCACAGAGTGAAAACGCTCCGTGCCGCCATCGATAACCTGGTGTGGTACATGGAAATTAAATTCCTCACATAACCGAGTCCAGTAAGCTTGTTGATCTTTGTTTAGAACCAATAAAATTTTAGGTTGGGTATCACTTTGTGCAAAAGCTTTTATGGTATGCATCAAAACCGGAAGGTTTTTGAGCAGTAGAAATTGTTTTGGGGTTTCCGTTTGCATCCGATTGCCAGAACCGCCTGCTACAATTATAGCGTAGTATTTCATGTTTTAAGATGTGAGATTATAGATTTGAGATATGAGACTTGGTTTAACTCAAATCTCATATCTCAATACTCAAATCTATATAATTAGCATGGCATCGCCATAGCTGTAAAATTTATATTTTTCTTTTACTGCAACTTCGTAAGCATTCATTACGTTCTCATATCCGCCAAATGCACTTACCATCATCAATAAAGTAGATTCTGGGGTGTGGAAATTGGTAATCATTGAGTTTGCAATACTGAAATCGTAAGGAGGGAAGATAAACTTACTGGTCCAATCGTTAGCCGATTTTAATGTTCTGTTAGCAGAAACAGCCGATTCGATAGCACGCATTGAAGTAGTACCTACCGCGCAGATTTTTCTTTTTTCCTCTAAAGCTTTGTTTACAATGTTTGCATCTTTTTGCTCGATAATAAATTGCTCAGAATCCATTTTGTGTTTGGTTAAGTCTTCAACCTCAACAGTTCTGAAAGTTCCTAAACCAACGTGTAAAGTTACTTCTGCAAATTCTATACCTTTAAGTTCAAGACGTTTCATCAACTCACGACTAAAGTGTAAACCAGCAGTTGGAGCAGCTACAGCACCTTCGTGCTTAGCAAAAATGGTTTGATAACGTTCTTTATCTTCAGCAGTAGCTTTGCGTTTAATGTATTTAGGAAGTGGAGTTTCACCTAAAATTTCAACGTTTTTTCTAAATTCTTCGTCAGTACCTTCAAATAGGAAACGGATGGTACGGCCACGTGATGTGGTGTTGTCTACAACCTCAGCAACCAATAAATCGTCGTCGCCAAAATATAATTTATTACCTACACGGATTTTACGTGGTGCAAAAATACGAATTTAATTTTTCTTTTTCGTATTTTATCAAACGCAATTTATGTATATTATGTTTTAATCAATTTAAATCAAATAATACAGGGCGATTAATGCATTGTAGACATAAAATTAATTAGTTTTGAAGATAAGCTGTAACCTTTTGAAAAGCTTTGCATCTAACCTTTAATTATGATAATCTTTAGGCTAATAGGCGAGAGTTTCCGTTTTGCATTTGATGCGTTGCGCCAGAATAAATTACGCACCATGTTATCGCTTTTGGCTATAACAATCGGTATTTTTACCATCATTGCTGTATTCTCTGCAGTAGATACCTTTCGCGGTAAATTGCAGTCCAGTGTAGATAAACTGGGTTCCAATACTATTTATATTCAAAAATGGCCTTGGAGTTTTGGTGATAATTACCCTTGGTGGAAATATATGAACCGCCCTCAGCCTTCATTGCGCGATTTTGAAGCCCTCCGCGAGAGAATTGAAAATGCACAAGGCGTTACATTCGAAATATCAACTAACGATAGGACGATCAAATACAGAAGTAACTCAGTAGAAGGGATTTCGGTATGGGCAGCATCGCACGATTTTAATAAGACCTGGAATTTCGAGCTTCAGGACGGCCGGTATTTTACCGAAAATGAGAGTAAAAACGGCTCACCTGTTTGTATTTTAGGTTCTGATATAGCCGACGGGCTTTTTGATGGAGGTGCGCCAGTAGGTAAACAGGTACAGATTTTAGGAAGAAGATTAACTGTTGTTGGTGTTTTCAAAAAAGAAGGAGAAGATATGTTAGGTACCTCTCTTGATAAAAACGTAAATATTCCGATTGCTTTTGCGAAAGGTGTTTTAGATATCCAAAGCGAGCGTTATGGTCCACAGATTACAGTTCGTGGTAAGGATAATGTGAATTTAGAAGAGGTAGAAAGCGAATTGAAAGGTTTAATGCGCTCCATCCACAGGATCAGACCTGGCCAGGAAGAAGATTTTGCACTAAATAAAACCACCATTATTTCTAACCAGTTAGATTCGATGTTTAAAATGGTAAATATTGCCGGTTGGGTAATTGGTGGGTTTTCGATCCTGGTTGGTGGTTTCAGTATTGCCAATATCATGTTCGTATCGGTTAAGGAACGTACCAATATTATCGGCATCCAAAAATCGCTGGGTGCAAAAAACTATTTTATCCTGCTTCAATTCATATTCGAATCGATTTCGCTTTGTATTTTAGGTGGTTTGCTGGGTTTATTACTGGTCTTTCTGCTCGCCCTGGGGATTGGTGCGGCCACAGATTTTCATATTATACTGGGCTTGAACAATATTGCCTTAGGTATTGGCATATCAATAATCATCGGCACTATCTCTGGTTTTTGGCCAGCATATTCAGCATCAAGGTTAGACCCGGTAGAGGCGATTAGAAGTTAATTTGCAGTTAACGGTTTCTGGTTTTCAGTTGCAATGCCCTTAGTTGATAAACCTTATTGCAGTGGAAAGCCCGCAGCGCAGCGAGGAATGTAACGGAAAGAAGGACTGAATTTTCCGATGAAATGCTTGCTTTCGTTTCCAAAAACCATATCGTCATTTCGAGGGGTAATTTATTTTATAAAAATCAATATGAGTGACGTTTAATTGATTTCTTTTGCCCTAAGGCGCGGTCTTGCCTCGGCTCGCCGCCACCGAAGGGCTCTTTCTTTTTGGCATCAAAAAGAAGCAAAAAATGCCGGCTGAAAATTTTTCTTTCGAAGCTAGTGGGTTGGCTTGATGAGTGCGGCCCGAAAAATTTGTTAGGCCGGGTTTAAGTACAACGGGGATACCGTGGTGAGGCCTAGTTGGGCGGAAACACAAAATCGGTTAAAATGTTGATTATTAGTAGTTATGTAAAATAACGTCAATGGTAGCGGAGTGCAACGCAGTCGAGAACCCGAAGGCTCAGCGAAGCTAAATCTGTTGCAATAGATCTCTCTCCCGAAAATTCGGGACTGAGCTTCAGTCGAGATGACGAACCTTTTTTTCTTGAGATAACGGTAATATAAATAAAAAACCCATGTTAAACTTAATTAACATGGATTTTTATGATGATATTGCTAACCGCAAACGGTTAACTGAAAACTTGTTAGGCTAACTTACCTAAAGCTTCTTTAATTCTTCTTAATGCTTCAACCAAACTCTCGTCAGATGCTGCATAAGATAAACGGATGTAGTTGTTGTTACCAAACGAATCGCCACCAACAGTTGCTACGTGACCAACGTTTAATAGATATAAAGCCAGGTCTGAAGAATCTTTAATTACATTTCCGTCAGCATCTTTTTTACCGAAGAACGAACTGATTTCTGGAAAAAAGTAGAAAGCACCATCAGGAAGATTTGTTTTTACACCTGGGATTTCGTTTAATAAATTGTAAACCAATTCTCTACGGCGCAAAAATGCTTCTTTCATTTCTAAAACACTGGCTAAACCTTGCTCGTAAGCAACAATTCCTGCTCTTTGCGCAATAGAACAGGTTCCAGAAGTGGTTTGTCCCTGTAATTTATCGTTAGCTGCTGCAATTTCTTTATTAGCGGCAATATAACCTAATCTCCAGCCTGTCATGGCGAAAGCCTTAGAGAAACCGTTAACAATGATTACACGGTCTTTAATGCTGTCGAATTGAGCAATAGACTCATGTTTATCAACAAAGTTAATATGCTCATAAATCTCATCAGATAAGATGTAGATATTAGGGTGTTTTTCGAAAACGGCAACCAGCGCTGCTAATTCTTCTTTACTATAAACCGAACCTGTTGGGTTACATGGCGAAGAAAACATGAATAATTTCGATTTCGGCGTAATGGCTGCTTCTAATTGCGCAGGAGTGATTTTGAAATCACTTTCAATATCGGTATCGATAAAAACAGATTTTCCTTCTGCAAGGGTTACCATTTCTGAGTAAGAAACCCAGTAAGGAGTAGGGATGATTACTTCATCATCAGGATCAATCAAAGTTAAAATAACATTCGATAAAGATTGTTTTGCACCTGTTGAAACCACGATCTGAGAAATATCATAGTCCAGGTTGTTTTCTGTTTTTAGCTTGTTTACGATTGCCTGGCGCAGGTCTGGATAGCCCGGTACCGGCGAATAACGTGTATAATTTTCATCTAATGCCTTTTTAGCTGCATTTTTTACGTGATCGGGTGTATTGAAATCGGGTTCACCAACGCTTAAACTAATGATGTTAATGCCCTTAGACGCTAGCTCGCGACCAAGTTTGGTCATTTTAAGGGTTGCGGATTCAGATAGACTGTTGATTCTTTTGGATAAGGTGCTCATGGTTAATTACTTTGAGCGCAAATATATAAACCAAATATTATTCTGCACTAAAAAAGACATAGTTTTTCTCATTTAATTTATTCGATAAGCGTATTTTTGAAAAAAATATCCTGGTGTCGGTAAAAAAGAAAGCTATAATAATTTCTCTGGTGGTGAGTGTGGTGCTGATGTTGGCCAAGTTTGTTGCGTACTTTATTACGGGATCAAACGCCATCTTAACAGACGCAGCAGAGAGTATTGTAAATGTAATAGCAGGGAGTTTTGCCTTTTATAGCATTTACCTAAGCACACAACCCCGCGACGAAAATCATCCTTATGGACATGGAAAAGTTGAGTTTTTCTCGGCTTTTGTAGAAGGGATATTGATTTTGATCGCAGGAGTGGTTATTATTTTCAAATCTTCGTACAACCTTATCTATCCTCATTTGGTAGGGGAACTATTAACAGGAACGCTGATTATTGGCATCACGGGCCTGATTAATCTGATTGTGGGCCTATACCTCATCAATGTAGGTAAAGATGAGCATTCGGTTACATTGCAGGCTGATGGTAAACATTTGTTAACTGATACCTACACCAGCGCGGCGATTGTTGTTGGTTTAATATTAATTCAGCTAACAAATATTATTTGGCTAGATAGCCTGCTTTCTTTTTTGGTAGGTTTTTACATTGTTTATTCTGGTTATAAACTTACCCGTGGTTCGGTGGGTGGATTAATGGATGAAAGTGATTTTACACTTGTTGAAGAAGTAGTAGATGTTTTACAAAAGAACAGGCACAACCCATGGATTGATGTGCACAACCTGCGTACCCAGCAATATGGCCCTGAATTTCATATCGATTGCCATGTAACATTGCCTTATTATTTTGACTTAAATAAAGTTCACCGCGAAATCTCGCAGATTGATGAACTGATCAATAAAAACGGCTTTCGCAAAGCAGAACTCTTTATTCATGCAGATCCATGCTTGCCTGAATGTTGCCATTATTGCCACATGAGTGAATGCCCAGTGAGGGCAGAGGCCTTTAAAAAGGAAATTGTATGGACACCAGAAATAGTAATTAAAAATAAAAAGCATTTCGAAAATGAGCTACTTTAATGTTAGGGTCTATGGATTGTTAATTAACCAAAATAATGAGGTTTTGGTAAGTGATGAGGAAGAATATGGCTTTCGTTTCAGTAAGTTTCCAGGTGGCGGTTTAGAACTTGGCGAAGGATTAATCGATGGATTAAAACGTGAGTTTGTGGAAGAATGCGATGCTGAAATTGAAGTATTATCTCATTTTTATACTACAGATTTTTTTGAAAAATCGTCATTTAACGATAGCCAGGTAATTAGTGTGTATTATATTGTTAAAGAAAAAGCTCCTTTGCAGCTGACCTTTAAAGATGTTATTTACGATTTCGATGGAGAAGGTGAAATTCTTCAGGCTTTCAGGTGGGTGAAAATTGAAGATTTAAATATTGAGGATATTACCTTTAAAACAGATAAAACCGTAGGCCAACTTCTAAAAAATCAATATTCAGTTATATTATAATCATGATGCCCGATTCGTCCAAACTCCATACTCCAGATTCTAAACTCAACTTAACTGAACGCGATCAAAAGGTAATCTGGCATCCCTATACCCAAATGAAAAATGCACTTCCTCATATCCCAATTATTAGGGGCGAGGGGGTATACGTTTTTGATGAGGATGGTAAACGGTATATCGATGCGGTTTCATCCTGGTGGGTGAACATTCATGGTCATTCACACCCTTATATTGCACAAAAAGTAGCCGAACAGCTCAATGTGCTTGAACATGTGATTTTTGCAGGTTTTACGCACGAGCCCGCTGTGCTACTTGCAGAAAGGCTTTTACCTATATTGCCTGGCAAACAGGATAAAGTTTTTTATACCGATAACGGATCAACAGCAGTAGAGGTAGCCTTAAAAATGTGCCTGCAGTACTGGGACAATAAGGGCACGCCAAAAACGAAGATTTTAGCCTTTAAAAATGCCTATCATGGCGATACTTTTGGCGCCATGTCTGTTAGCGGCCGCAGTATTTTTACCGATGCTTTTAACAGTCTATTGTTTGATGTCGAGTTTATCGATCTGCCAAACGAAAATAACATCTCATATCTAACATCTCATATCTCGAATCTTAAAGATACCGCTTGTTTTATCTTCGAACCACTCATTCTAGGATCGGGCGGGATGTTGATGTACGAAGCTAAATATTTGGATCAACTTTTATCTGCCTGTAAAGATGCAGCAATTTTAACCATTGCTGATGAAGTGATGACAGGTTTCGGT
>NZ_JBFTRT010000318.1:0-5628 GCF_056399685.1 Pedobacter sp. 01N416 | reverse complement strand
GTATAGTATAGTGGGGGCAGGACTTGATATTAAAGGAAGTTCTTTTATTGCTTCTTTGTTCTTCAAGGGTAATTTGGTGTTTTTAATATCGCTCGTTTCGTCATCCTGAACCCGTTTCAGGATCTTTCTAGTATTACTTAGCGTATGGAATCTACTGGCTTTGCCTTAAATTTTTAAAAACCATTTTCTATCATAGAGAAATTTCAATATCCCAAGCTGTATCAGTAGAACACCTAGCCATAAACCTGCCTGTTGCCAGCCTAAAGGAATTTTAGCGATAACTCCGCCAAAGAGGAATTGTGAAGTAGATTCGAAATTGAAAAGGCCATGGGCACAAACGTAAATTAAAATAGAATTAGTACCAATCCAGATGAAGGGCAAGCTCCATTTTTGATAAGTTTTAACATCAATAATGTAATAGAAGACTGAGAACAGCACCAGACTGCATCCACCGGCAACCAACACAAAAGAGCTTGTCCACATATTTTTATTAACCGGAAAAATTAGGTTCCATAATAATCCAAGCGAAACCAATATTATGCCTGCTATAAAGAGGTAGAAAGCTTTTAGAACCAAACTGAAACGGTTATTTTTAGTGTTTAGAAATGTTCCTGTAAATACCCCTAAAAGTGCTGTTGCAATGGCAGGAATAGTGCTCAGCAAACCTTCTGGGTCGTAAACTGCACGATGGAGTTTGCCAGGCAACAATAAGCGATCTACATATGCTGCCAGATTACCTTCGGGTGTTAAAACGCCATTTCCAAAACCAGGAACAGGTATGGCTATCATGATGATGTAATAGCCCAATAAAATGCCCAGCAGCCAGATAAGCTGTTTGCGTAACGAAAAATTGAGGTAAATTAAAGCTGCAAAAAAAGTGGATAGGGCAATACGGCCAAGTACGCTCGCGAAACGTGTATTTTCGTAGCCTTCCCATTTGAGCAGGCCGTTTACCACCATTCCAAGAAAGATTAAAATCAGTGTTCTTCTGATCAGGGCATAATAAATACCTTTTGCTGATTTTTTTTTATCATTTCCGGCATTTAAATGTTTTTCGTAAGAAAATGGCATCGAAACACCTGAGATAAAAATGAAAAGTGGAAAAATCAGGTCGTAAAAAGTAAAACCATTCCAAAGGGAGTGATGAAGCTGGTTGCTGATGCCAACCAAAAAACTTTCGAGAAACGATAAATGGCCATTACTGGCGATGGTCCAATCATTGGGATTTCTGATCAAATGGTGTTCTTTCATTACACCGTTGGCCAGTCCGTGGAAAATACCTTCTCCACTAATAATCCAGAACATGTCAAAACCGCGTAAGGCATCTAAAGAAAGTAATCTTTTCTTTTTCGGTAAAAGCAAATCCTGTGGTGCAGTTTCGGTAATGGCCATAATATTTTTAAGCTAATGATGGGCGATTTTTGTTTTCTAAAAATAAGCGCTGTTCGGAGAAAAGCAGCATTTATTTTTTGATAATGGTATTATAAATAATTTCTCCTTCATCGTTAATGGTTTGTACGCGGATTAAATCTTTGCCGACCGAAAAAAGCATGAAACCATAAATAGAAGCCACCATCTGGGCATCATCAATGAGTTTTACAGGTGTTTTTTCTGATGCTGCGCCTGAAATGAAATGATGCGTTTTGCCTTCAGGTTTAATGTACTGCAAGCTGTGCTCGTGCCCGGTGAGGTATACATCTACGCCATAACGATCAAAAACCGGTTTAAGAGAACGGCGGATTGCTTTGGTATCATATCCGTCTGTGCGGCTTCCTCCAGTATACATGGGGTGATGACCCACAACAATTTTCCATCTGATGCTTGGATCTTCATCACTTAATACTTTAGTAAGCCATCGTTTTTGTTGGGTAGTATCCTGGCCTTTTACGTTTGGGCCGTATTCTGAATTTTTGTAAAATTCTGGAATTAAAGGGTTGGTATCGATAAAAGCAATCAATACCTGATTGTTCAGGTCTCCGTTAATAGGAAATTTCTTTGCATAATAACGGGCAGGCATTTTCCATCTTCTACTTATTTTTGAATAGGCTACCTGGGCATCTGGATTGGATTTATAATCGTGGTTACCCAGTACCGGATACCAATCCCATTGCAAAGAAAATGCAGTATAAATATCTTCAAAAGAATATTTAAAAAGTGGATCGTGCTCACTGATTACACCGCTAGGGTAGAAGTTATCGCCTGTGGAAATGATAAACTGTGCTTTAACATCTGCTGCGGTTATCCCCATTTGTTGCGCTACCTGTTTCTGATGGTCGGCACCGTTACGGCCCCAATCGCCCATGGCAATGAAATTAAGCGATAAGGCATCTTTAGTTAAAGTTTTGGTTGGTGTGGTGGCTTCAGATTGTGTTTTTAGTAAAACCTGAGCTTGCAATGAGCAATAGGTAAATAGGGAAATCAGTAAAAGTAAGTGTTTCCTCATGGAGATAAATTTAAGGTGATTGAGAAATTTTGATGGACCATCGGCCTTAAACAGGATGGGAAAAAAGAAATTTCTCTGGCTTTTACACCAGAGAAATTTTTGTATTGTTTACCGAGGGTTAATTATAACCGGGGTTTTGAACCAATGTATTGTTTGTCGCTATTGCTGTACTTGGAATTGGGAATATACGGCGATAAGTATCGGTATTGGTTTTAGATAAACCATAAGTGTTCTCAAATTTACCGAACCTGATCATATCATTACGGTGCCAGCATTCCCATGCAAATTCTTTCGAACGCTCATTGTAAAGTACATCCAATGTTAATGCTCCTAAAGCAGCAGAAGTGGTACGGTTGCTTCGTACACTGTTTACCAAACCTATTGCTGTAGCACCTAACGTTGGCGTTCCACCTCTGAATATAGCCTCTGCTTTCATGAGGATAATATCTGAATAGCGGAATAATGGCATATCGTTGTTTTGGTTCCGGCTAATTGGATTGGTGTAATCTGGTAAAAATTTAATGTTGCGGTAGCCGGTATTCCAGGCAATTTCATCCTTCCCTAAATCGTAAGCATTTGCACCTAAACGTGAACTGCTCAACGGAGTTAAATTTAGCGCATAGGTATAAGGTAACGCTCCAGCCGTAGTTCCACCAGTATAAAACTGATCGTAACCTAAATTAGTGGTGCTCACCATAATCGGACTTCCATCTGGCCAGTACTGTGGGCCGGTAAGCCATTGTTTGTTTCTGATGTCGTTCGAATCGTTAAAATTTGCATAAAACTCAGTTGTAGTCATTCGCGGACCGCTCGGTTTATTGTTTGATAAGCCCCCGCCACTGCTTTGGTTCATAACCGGGTTGGTAAATGTGCCCGGTGTGGAGCCAGAGTATTGATAACGTATACCAAGGTTACGGTTTAAATCGTAACGGGCCATAAACATATTGCCGGTAGAGGTAGACGCATCAAATGGAATTGCAAAAATAAATTCTTTTTGCGTTGGCCCATTGGTGGGATAAAACATCTGTAGATAGCTCGACATTGGTTCTATGCTATACAAGCCTGAACTAATTATCTGGTCGCAGGCCGCTATACAATCATCATAACGTGCTGTTCCAGTGTACACTGCTGCATTTAAGTACATTTTTGCCAATATCGAATAAGCCAGGTATTTTGTTGGTAAACCATAGGTTGCCATACCACTAGTCGATTTTAAATAGGGGATAGCCGCTTTAAGCTCGCTTTCTACATAGTTGAATACCTGTACACGTGTCGAATTTGTTTTTAATGCTGTGCTGCCATACAAGGTATCTAACGGAACATTGCCATATAAATCCATCATCATAAAGTACGACAGGGCCCGCATGGTTTTTAATTCTGCAAGGTTGGTGTTTTTTGCTGCACCCGCTGGTGCCGACTCGCTAATAATCGAAATGGTTTGATTGGCAGTGCCGATAATGTTGGTCAAATAAGACCAACCTGCTGCAACCCAAGCATTGTCTTTTGTCCAGGTGTGGCGATGCAATTCAAGGTACTTATTTCCGTCAATCCAGTCGGAAGCAAAAATTGGCAGCACCGATTCATCTGTTGATGAGCTTTGTAAAAAAAAGTAAGTAGTGGCATAATCGCTCCTTAAATTGATGTATACCGCTCCGGATGCCGATGTTAACTGTGCGGCTGTTTTGGGATAGGTTTCTGGTAAAAGTTCTGATGTAACGGGTACCTCGAGTTTTTGACAGGAGGTGAATATTAATGCACCAGTCAGCGCAAATAATATTCCAAATAATATCTTTTTCATGTCTTTAAAATTTGTGTTTTAAAATGATGCGTTAAGACCTAGTAAAAAAGTACGGGTTTTAGGGTAGAAGTTATTATAATCTATACCCGGGGCAGCACCTCCTTGATTAATCTCAGGATCAATCCCTTTATATCCAGTAATGGTAAATAAATTATTGGTTGATAAATAAACCCTAACATTACTCACATACTTAATTAGGTTTTTAAAATTATAGCCTAAAGTTGCGTTATCCAAACGTACGTAAGAACCACTTTCAATATACCGGTCTGAGTAGAATGAGTTTCTTGTGTCCGTTACTTTATCGTCAGCAGCGCTGTTTAGTATATTATTAACTGCTGCGCCTGCGGTGTAAGATAAATCAGCTTTGGTGGCGTTAAATATTTTATTACCAAAGGTTCCTCTTAAAAAGATGTTCAGCTCCAATTCTTTATATTTGAAGGTATTGCTCCAACCCATTATTACTTTTGGCTGCGCATTGCCCAGGTAGAAATAATCGGTTCCAATGCTTGGTGTAGTCGTTGTAGTACCATCGTGTTTGTAAAACATCGAGTTACCACTTGCATCTTTACCTGCATATTTTAGCGTAAAAAACTGGCCAAGCGGGTAACCAACTTTCAGAAYCTGTAAAGTTGCATTGGTTTGTCCTGGCCCTTCAGGATCCGAGTAACGAATAGAATCTGCATTAGAAATAGGACCTTGTAAGCTTGTAATTTTGTTTTTATTATAGGCCATGTTAATGCTACTCAACCATGAAAAACTTTTGGTAGCAACTGGTGATACATTTAAACTTACTTCGATACCTTTATTACTGATGCTACCACCGTTTGCGTATAATTGGCCGCCCGGAACAAGTGCTTGTGGTACACTGTATTTGAAAAGCATGCCATTGGTATTTTTATCATAGACATCTACACTACCGGTAATTTTGTTATTTAAAATACCAAAGTCCACACCAATGTTTTTGGTTGATGTCCTTTCCCATTTTAAATTGGGGTTTGCACCTTGGATAGGTGCATACGCCCCTGCCTGCACACCATTGTTGTAATAAGTGCCGAAACCACCATAAACTAACTGTCCATAATAGGCACCTATACCTGAAGAGTTTCCAGTTACTCCATAACTGGCACGGATTTTTAAATCGCTAACAAATGATTGGCCCTTCATGAATTCTTCTTCGCTTACTCTCCAGGCTAAACCAACAGACGGGAAATAACCCCATTGGTTATTTTTTCCGAATGCAGAGCTTCCATCACGTCTGATTGAACCTTGCAAAAAGTATTTACTCTTATAATTATAATTTAACCTGAAAAAGTCAGAGATCATCAGGATTCTTTGATAAACAAGGTCATTTCCTAAATTAATGCGGTAAGTAGGAATGGCATAGGGG
>NZ_JBFTRT010000317.1:0-5644 GCF_056399685.1 Pedobacter sp. 01N416 | reverse complement strand
ACTCCATCATTCACTAATTTTGCCATTCAACAATTCTGGTCATTCAATCACTCAAAATTCTGTCATTCAAACATTAAAACAGGGCTTGTATTTACTTAAAAATTAAACACTTGATAAATAAAATTTTGTGTTTTCTTTTTTGAGGCAAATTTGTATCTTGCGCCCTCTTAAAAAAGAACTAAATAAATTTATAATTACAATATGGGATTAATGACATTTTTGCGTAACCGTGCAGGCTATATTCTAGTTTTTGCCATCGGTTTTGCAATTGTTGCATTTTTAGTAGGTGATGCAATTAACGTGGGTAAACCTTTTTGGTCGGCAAATCAAAAAGTTGTAGGGTCTATTGATGGTAAGGATATCAATATTGATGAATTCGGACCAAAAGTTGATCAAGGTGTAAACCAGATGAAACAACAATATGGCGGCAGTGCAAATGCACAGATGACCGCTATGGCTGTTGACCAGGCATGGAATGCAGAGTTAGCAAAAGTTTTGTTAACTAAAGAGTACGATCGTTTAGGTTTAACAGTTTCTGAAGATGAACTGGTAGATTTATTACAAGGTCAAAACCCTAGCCCCCTAATTAAACAATATTTCTCTAATCCTCAAACAGGACAGTTAGACCGTGCTACTTTGATGAACTTTCTAAAATCGAAAGAACCTCAGGCTTTGCAACAATCTACCATGTTACAGGAAGAGATTAAAAATCAGGCCCTGCAAACAAAATATTCGAACTTAATCCGTAATTCGGTTTATGTAACTTCTTTAGAAGCTACTGATGAATATACCAACCGTAATAAACTGGCTAATTTTAAATACGTAAGTTTAGATTATACTTCTATTCCTGATGCTTCCGTTAAATTAACAGACAACGACTACTCAGAATATTATGATCAGAACAAAGCACGTTTTAACAATCCACAAGAAACACGTGCTTTCGAATACGTTACTTTCAGTATCAGTCCAACCAAAGCAGATTCATTGGCAATCAAAGCTCAGGTAGACAAAATTGCTGCTGATTTTCAGGTGGCTAAAAACGATTCACTTTTCGCTGCAATCAATTCAGACGTAAAAGTTCCGTTTACTTATATCACAAAAGGTAAATTGGATCCGGCTGTTGATTCAGTAGTATTTGCTTTACCAGCAGGCAGTTTTTATGGCCCTAAATTAAGCGGTAACTCATACAAAATTGTAAAGGTAGTATCTACCCGTATTTCTCCTGATTCGGTAAAAGCAAGCCACATCTTAATCGATCCGGCTAAAGTTGGTGGCGAAGATAAAGCACTTAAGTTAGCTGATTCATTAAAAGCATTAATTTTAAAAGGCGCTAACTTTGCAGAACTGGCTAAAAACTACAGTGTAGACGGTTCGAAAGATAAAGGTGGCGAAATGCCAGCTTTCGCCCGTGGTGCTATGGTACCTGAGTTTGAGAATGCAGCCTTTGATGGAAAGACAGGAGATCTTAAAGTAGTAAAGTCTCAATTTGGCTACCATGTGCTTAAAATCGAAAAACAGATCGGTTCATCTAAAGTGGCTAAATTAGCTTACGTAGAAAAAGCATTAAATGCAAGTAGCAAAACCCAGGCGGCTGCTTACAAAGCAGCAAGCAATTTCTTAACGGATGTGAAAGGTAACGACTTTAGCAAATTTGCTGCACAAAAAGGATTAAAAGTTGCTGTTGCTGATAAGGTTGCATCAACACAAGGTTTTGCAGCTGGATTGGATAATCCACGTAAATTAATTCAGGATGCTTACGCAGCAGATAAAGGTGACGTATTACCTGAAATTTATACCATGAGCAATGCTTATGTTGTGGCCCGTTTAACTACCATCAGTCCAAAAGGTATTTTATCATTAGCTGATGTGAAGAAAGAAATTGAGCCAATGGTAATTAATGCAGTCAAAGCAAAACAATTAAAAGAAAAATTAGCTAATGCAGGTAAAGGAAGTATCGATCAGGTTGCAGCTAAAGTTGCACGTCCGGTTAATCCAGTACAAAATGTGGTATTTGCTAATCCAGTAATCCCAGGCGTAGCACAGGAAAATGCTTTAGTAGGAAGCGTTTTTGGTTCGCAGCCAGGTAAAGTATCTGCTCCTGTTCAGGGAGAACGCGGTGTTTATGTATTTTCAGTTGATGGATTTACCAGTCCTGCACCAATTGCCAACATGTTCAAACAAAAAGAAAGCATGATGTTAAGTTTAGGACAGCGTTCATTAGGATCGGCTTTCCAGGCTTTACAAGAAAATGCAAAGATAAAAGACAATCGCGTGAAATTCTATTAAATAGAAAATACGTAATTTTGTAACCGTTCCGATGATTAGTCGGAACGGTTTTTTTTATTTAAGAACATGGAAATTCAGGAAAACATTATTAACAAAGTAGCCAATAGCGGTTTAATTACTTTAAATCTCGAAGATTTTTATCATAAAGGCGAAAGAGTGGTTTATGATATAGTGGATAATCTATTTCATGGTTTAATGTTAAGAGAAAAGGATTTTAGAGAGTTTATCAAAACTCACGATTGGGCGCAATATCAGGATAAGAATGTAGCCATTATCTGCTCGGCCGATGCAATTGTACCTACCTGGGCTTATATGTTGCTTGCCAATAAACTAAAACCTTATGCCAATGAAGTAGTATTTGGCGATTTAAATACATTGGAAGCTGTTTTATTTACCAAGGCATTGGCTAAAATTAATCCTCAAGATTATGCCAACGAGCGTGTGGTGGTAAAAGGATGTGGAGATATCGATGTTCCGGTTTCAGCCTATGTTGAGGTAACCAACCTGCTTACCCCGATAGTTAAAAGCATTATGTTCGGCGAGCCTTGCTCTACGGTTCCTGTATATAAAAGAAAAGATTAAATTTTGGTTTGCTTTTTGTATATCTTCATGGAGGAAGAGTTTAATTTCTTTTAAAGGAAAACCTTTTTCCCTTTTCGGTACGTCATCCTGAATTTATTTCAGGATCTCTCATGCTGATAATGAACACACACACAAATGAGAACAAAAGCAATGAAGAAATTATTTATAACCGTCACGGCTGGCTTATGCAGTCTTTTGGGAACGGCTCAGCAACTTCCCCTGAAGAAAGAGGCGGTATTTCAGGAAGGAGAGGTTTTGCAGTATAAATTAAGGTATGGGTTTATCACGGCGGCAGAGGCCACCATTAAGGTAGCCAATTCTGATTTAAAGTTTGATAACAGGTCAACTTATAAGCTTACGGTTGATGCGCAGACCTCTGGCACCTTTGACGTGTTTTATAAGATAAGAGACCATTACGATTCGTATATCGATAAAACTGACCTTTTACCTTACTTCTATCAGGAGAATATCCGTGAGGCCAGTTATAGACGCCAGGATAAGGCCCGGTTTACGCAGGATGCTAAGAAAGTAGTTTCGAACAGAGGGACTTTTACAACGCCGACTAATCAGACTTTTGATCTTGTTTCGGCTTATTATTTTGCCCGGAGCCTGGATATCAGTAAAATCAAAATTGGTGATAAGTTTAAACTGAACTATTTCTTGGGTGACGAAATCTCAGCCTTAGAGGTAGAATATATAGGAAAAGAAACGATTAAAAGTAAGTTGGGGAACATCCGTTGTTTAAAATTTAGTCCATCTATTAAACCGGGAAGGATATTTAAAAAAGATAGCAGGTTATACCTCTGGGTAACCGATGATGGAAACCGCGTGCCGGTAAAGGCCCAGGTAGAGATATTGGTAGGAGCAGTTACCATGGAATTAAAATCGGCCAGTGGCCTGAAATATGCTTTAGCAAAAGAATAATGATGATAGAAGTTGAACAGGTGCTGGTGCACGAAGACGTATTGAAAGAAAACTTTGTTTGTAATTTAAGCAAATGCAAAGGAATCTGTTGCGTGGAAGGTGATTCCGGTGCACCATTGGATAATGACGAAAAGGCCATTTTGGAAGAGATATATCCAAAAATAAAACACCTGTTGAATGAAAAGGGTATTAAAGCCATTGAGGAACAAGGCGTTTACGTAGTTGATGAAGATGGCGATTTAACCACCCCTTGCGTAGATAAAAATAAAGAATGTGCTTACGTGCTTTTTGAGGGTGGTATTACGAAATGTGCCATTGAAAAAGCGTATGAGCAAGGTATTGTAGATTGGCAGAAGCCGATTTCTTGTCACCTTTACCCTATTCGGATAACGAAATATCCAGAATTCGACGTGCTAAATTACGACCGCTGGCACATCTGTCACGATGCCTGCACCTTTGGCCGTGAACTTAAAGTACCAGTTTATAGTTTTTTAAAAGGACCACTAATCCGTAAATATGGAGAAGAATGGTATAAAGAATTGGAAAGCTCTGTGGCGGCGATGTAGTTTTTCTTCCTTAAATTTTCATGTTATTGGTGCAACAGTAAAGTCAAATATAAGCGTCATCTATACTTTTCTTGCGTATATCTATTGCAACTGCAAGCTTATCTATTTTATGTAGAAGATGGTCAGGAAAACTGACTAATTGCTTCTAAATTATTCGTTCGGTTTTCAGCTTATGTCAAAATTAAGTTGTTTTTTGCCGAAATCTAACTTACTTTAGCGGAATTGAAAATCATTTAATAACTGTGAAAAAAATCTTAATCACTGGTGGTGCGGGCTTTATTGGCTCTCATGTAGTTCGCCGTTTTGTTAACAACTATCCTCAATACGAGATCGTCAATTTAGATAAACTTACCTACGCAGGTAATCTGGCTAATTTAACCGATATTGAAAATAAGCCAAATTACAGATTTGTAAAAGAAGATATTACTGATGCGAACGCGATGTTCGATCTGTTTAAAACAGAAAACTTCGATGCCGTTATCCACCTTGCAGCGGAGAGTCATGTAGATCGTTCTATTTCTGATCCAACGGCTTTTGTAATAACAAATGTAATTGGTACTGTAAATTTATTAAATGCTGCCCGTGAATATTGGAAAGGTGATTACAATAAAAAACGTTTCTATCATGTAAGTACCGATGAGGTTTATGGCGCTTTAGGTGAAACAGGGATGTTTACCGAAACCACTGCTTACGATCCGCATAGCCCTTATTCGGCCTCAAAGGCGAGTTCAGATCACTTTGTAAGGGCCTACCATGATACTTATGGCATGGATTGCGTAATTTCTAATTGCTCTAACAACTATGGTTCTCATCATTTTCCTGAGAAGCTGATTCCATTAGCAATTAATAATATCAAGAATAACAAACCGGTACCGGTATATGGTAAAGGGGAGAACGTACGTGATTGGTTATGGGTAGAAGATCATGCCAGGGCAATCGATGTAATTTTCCACAACTCAAAAACAGGAGATACTTACAACATTGGTGGACATAACGAGTGGAAAAATATTGATCTCATCAATTTGCTTTGTACTATTATGGACCAAAAACTTGGTCGCGAAGCGGGAGAATCAGCTAAACTAATCACCTATGTAACCGACCGCGCGGGGCATGATTTGCGCTATGCCATTGATTCGAGTAAACTGCAAAATCAATTGGATTGGGTACCTAGCTTACAATTTGAAGAAGGCTTAGCCAAAACGGTAGACTGGTATTTACAGAACGAAGATTGGTTAAACAATGTAACCTCAGGCAACTATCAATCCTACTACGAACAACAGTACAGC
>NZ_JBFTRT010000316.1:0-5645 GCF_056399685.1 Pedobacter sp. 01N416 | reverse complement strand
CCTCTTTTCCTGCATCAAGTCCGAAAGTTTCCATGATATCGTTTCCTGAAATAGGGGGCTGCCAGTTTCTAATTTTATCGCGTTCTTCTACATCCTTAAGCTTTTGTTTAACCAGCTCAAAGTTGTTTCGGTATTTTGTTTTTTTGTATTCGTTTTTAGTCGTTACATCGGCGTTGCAAAGCAGCATTAAACTTTCAATTTCTTCACCGGCATCAAAAAGTAACCGCCTTACCGCAGAATCTGTAACGGTTTCCTGCGCCAGAACAATTGGGCGTAAATGAAGCTGTACCAATTTTTGCACATACTTCATCTTTTCGTTTAAAGGCAGTTTTAACTGTGCAAATATTTTTGGAACCATTCTGGCTCCTCTATCTTCATGTCCGTGGAATGTCCAACCGTGGCCTTCTTCAAAACGTTTAGTGGCTGGTTTGGCAATATCATGTAAGATAGCCGCCCAACGCAACCATAAATCATCAGTGTCTGCGCAAATGTTATCTAATACTTCAAGTGTATGGTAAAAATTGTCTTTATGTCCTTTTCCTTTAATAATCTCTACCCCATAAAGCTGTGCCATTTGAGGGAAAATGAGCTGCAATAAGCCCGTATCAAAAAGATGTTTAAAGCCTATAGAAGGTTTTTTTGAGAGGATGATTTTATTCATTTCATCTGTTATCCGCTCTTTTGATACAATGGTAATGCGCTGTTTTTGCGTTTTAATGGCATTTAGGGCAGCCGGATCGATGTTGAAATTAAGCTGCGAAGCAAAGCGGATTGCCCTCATCATGCGCAAAGGATCGTCAGAAAAAGTAACTTCCGGATCGAGGGGGGTACGGATGAGCTTGTTTTCTAAATCTTTAATCCCGTCAAACGGATCTAACAGTTCACCAAAATGATCGGCATTTAAATTGATCGCTAAAGCATTGATGGTGAAATCTCTGCGCAGCTGGTCATCTTCTAAGGTACCGTCTTCAACAATGGGTTTACGGGAATCAGAACGGTAAGATTCTTTTCTGGCGCCTACAAATTCGACTTCTAAATCCTGATATTTAATATTTGCTGTACCAAAATTTTTAAAAACAGCTACTTTGGTGTGCAGTTTTCTACCTACTGCTTCAGCATATTCTATTCCACTGCCCACAACAACAATATCAATATCTTTTGAAGGGCGATTTAAAAATAAATCGCGAACAAAGCCTCCGATTACATATGCTTCGGTATTGTTCTTATCGGCAGTTGTGGATAAGGTTTTAAATATTGGGTTTTGTAGGTGTTGCTGCATAAAAATTGCTTCGTGCTGTCCCGAATGTGCGAGATCAGCATTTATTAGTATTAAGTCTCTGAAAATAAATTGGGTGACGAATTACTTAATGATGCGAAATTAATAAAAACTATTGAGGCTTACTTCCTAATAAACTCAAATTGTCCGCCGGGAGAAAGTTTCATAATGGTTGATGGCTTTCTGTTGGTTCGGTTTTCCTGCTCAAAATCTACCACATAATCAACAGCATCAATAATTTCGGGGGCTATATCGTCAAAGAATTTTGGCGAAGGCTGCCCGCTTAAATTTGCAGAGGTAGAAACTATAGGTTTCCTGAAGCGTTGGATTAATGGTGTGCAAAAATCGTGTTTAACAATTCTGATCCCCACACTTCCGTCGGCATTGATTACATTTTGGGCTAAGTTTTTTGCGCCAGAGAAAATAATCGTTAAAGGATTTTCAGCATATTCAATTAAATCATAAGCCACATCAGGTATTTCGGCAACATAACTTTGCAGTTTGCTGTCTACATCCAATAACACAATGAGGCTTTTTTCGGCAGGACGGTTTTTTATTTTAAGTACTTTATCCACTGCTTCAGGATTTGTGGCATCGCAACCTATTCCCCAAATGGTATCGGTAGGATAGAGGATCACCCCGCCCGATTTTAATACTTCAAAAGCTTTGTTAATCTCGTCTCTTAGCATTTTACAAAGTTAATTTATTAAGAGGAAGTTAAATAATGTTAATGTTTGGTTTTTGACTCTAAGAGTCTATATTTTTATGCAAATGCTAAAATAATATGAAAAAGTTATTCGCCCTCGCAATATTTATCTGTTTATCTCCATTCGTTATTGCTCAAAAAAAGATCATATTTCATTATACAAACAACATCAATATTAGTGGAATAACCAGTAATATAAAATTAGAGCAATATTATTTAAA
This sequence comes from Pedobacter sp. 01N416, assembly GCF_056399685.1. Lineage (NCBI taxonomy): Bacteria > Pseudomonadati > Bacteroidota > Sphingobacteriia > Sphingobacteriales > Sphingobacteriaceae > Pedobacter > Pedobacter sp. 01N416. The sequence continues at coordinate 3,442 of NZ_JBFTRT010000316.1, read as the reverse complement.
TGGGCGGTCGTTAGAAATAGTTATCCCAAGTAGTACCAGTTTTAAGAATGATACGACCTATGAGGGCCTACGTAGGAGGACAAGGGTTAAGTTGATGGTGAAAGACAATGAGAAAAGGATGCCATTTGTGTTGAAATCGCCAGATATTTCTGGTCTTATATATGCGGAAAACATCTGGTCAAAGGCAACTTATTTAGTGGTGGATACGTTGAACAATTTTAATTGGAAAATCTCTTCAGAAACAAGGAAAATTAATGGCGAAACTTGTATGAGGGCCGAAACCGAGTTTAGAGGGCGTAAATATATTGCCTGGTTTAAAAAAGATAATTTAGTTAAAGCTGGGCCATGGAAATTCGGCGGTTTGCCAGGCATTATATTTGAAGTGAGCGATACTGAAAATATATATCGCTATACTTTAGAAGAAATAGAATATGTAGACCAGTTTCCTATAGAACTAAAAATGCCAAATGCTTTTACCGATCATGAAATGATCAGTCATGGCACGTTTATTTCAAAGTGGAAAGCAAATAAAAAGGATGTAGAAAAAAATAATGACGTAGTTACTTATTCTCTAACGGGATCAAGTAATATCAAACAAACAGTTGCACCTATTAAGGAATTATATTGATTTTGTAAAATACTTAATCACAGATAGATAGCATCAAAACATAATCAAACAGAAATCGTTTTACAGATAACAATCTGATTGTAAAAAATATAAATGATTTTCCTTTTTGATTGTCAAAATCGTTATATTTAATTCAGGTTATTTAAAGAACAACGCACAAAATGAGAACAGCACAAAAATTATTAATGCTTTTTACAGTGGTATTGGCATTAGCAGGATGTACAACACTCCGCACCGCATCAGATTATGATAAAAATGTTGATTTGAGCGGTTACAAAACTTACAATTTTTACGATAAAGGCATAGCAAGGGTTAAGCTTAATAATCTGGATAAACGCAGATTAATAGCCGCGGTTGAATCTGAAATGAATGCCAAAGGATTTACGAAATCAGACCGACCTGATTTATTGGTGAATTTGGTGGTAGTTGCCCGGGAAAAAACCGATGTTTATGGTCCAGGTTACTACGGTGGCTGGGGATGGGGCTGGCGTGGCGGCTGGGGAAACCCTTTCTGGGGCGGCGGCGGAACCTATGTAAACCAATATATTGAAGGTACAATCATTATAGATTTCTTAGATCCTGCTAAAAAGATCTTATTCTGGCACGGACAGGGATCCGGTTTTAACCTCGATAGCTTTAACAAAAGAGAAGAACGTTTATACACCGGCGTAAAAGAAATATTGGCGCAATATCCACCAACTGTTACTGCTGCTAAATAAAGCTGTAACCGTTACGTTAAAATATCTAAATAGCAATTCATTAATTGCTGAGTAGCTATAGGGCTGTTGAATTTTTAAACAAATTCCAGCCCTGTTTTTATTAACACAAGTTCGATTAAATATTGGGTTGTAATGATTGCTTTTAATAGCTCCTTTGCCTAATGCGATCGTCATGCTGAATTTATTTCAGCATCTTTTTAGCATGAAAGACCCTGAAATGAATTCAGGGTGACGACACTCATAAAAAATACATTGTAATATATTTTTAAAATATATTATTAATGTAACGATTAAAGAGACAAATAACAATCCATTAATTGCTGCGTAACAATAGGACCGTTGAATTTTTGAACAAATTCCAGTCCTTTTTCCTTCATCTCTTTTTGGAGTTGTGGTCTTTCAAGAATTTGATTAATGGCTTTTGCAAGTCCGTTAGCATCATCAGGTGAAATGTATAAGCTATCTGGTCCGCCAGCTTCTTCCAGGCATGACCCGGTTGCTGCGACTACGGGGATCCCAGAATAGAGGGCTTCGATAATCGGAATGCCAAAACCTTCGTAAAAGGAAGGATAAACAAAAACATTTGCCATTTGGTAAATGCCAGGCAGATCGGCAAAAGGGATATTTTTTAAGAATAGAATTCTGTTTTTAAGGCCGAGCTTTTCTATTTCTTTCTCAACGGTTTTAAAATAAGCGGTTTGTTTACCTATTACCACCAGTTTATACTCCTCATTAACCTCTTTTAAAGCCTGAACAGCCAATATAAGGTTTTTACGCTCTTCAATGGTACCAACGTTTAGGATGTATTTTTCAGGCAGTTTATAAGTTGCCCTAATGCGGCTTAAGGTTTCTTTAGCAAAAGGTGTTTTAAAACTGTCATCACAGCTTTGGTAAATTACCTCAATTTTTTCAGAACTGATCCCATATAAATCAATAATGTCTTCTTTTGTTTTTTCGCTGATGGCGATAATTTTATTGGCCCGTTTACAAGCAGATTTGCTTTTCCACTCGTATAATTTCCGGTCGATAAATTTATAATACTGAGGGAAGCGAAGAAAAATTAAATCATGAATGGTAACGATCGATTTAATCCGGGTATGTTGTATGGCTAATGGAATTTCATGACTGAGCCCATGATAAATCTGGCAACCATCTTGATTTAAATCTTTAAGGATGTTTAAACTTCGCCATAAAAAAGGCCCGTTTTTTGGAAGCTTCAGTTCGATGTTTTCATTTGCGAGAAAAGCATCAATCTGTTTAGCAGATTTTACTTTTGGAGCGTACACCAAATACTGATGCTGAGGAAACTGATGTGCCAAATGCTCAATTAAAGACCGGCTGTAATTACCTAATCCTGTTAAGTTATTGGCAGCACGCTTGCCATCGTATCCGATTTTGAGCGAAAAGCTTAAAGCCGAAAGACTAAAGCTTGATTGCTCAAGTTCTTTACTTTCGGCTTTTTGAGTTTTGCTTTCAGCTTTCACCTTTGTGCTTTCAGCTTAAACCGCTACGTTATTTTCTCTCAACGCATCGTTAAGCGAAGTTTTCTTATCTGTACTTTCTTTACGTTTACCAATAATTAAAGCACAAGGTACCTGGAATTCGCCTGCAGGGAATTTTTTAGTATAGCTTCCTGGTATTACTACCGAACGTGCAGGAACAATTCCTTTATATTCTACTGGTGTAGGACCGGTAACATCAATAATTTTAGTTGATGCAGTTAATACCACATTAGCACCTAAAACAGCTTCTCTTTCTACTTTAACACCTTCTACTACAATTGCTCTAGAGCCTAGAAATGCATCATCTTCGATAATAACCGGAGCAGCTTGTACAGGCTCTAAAACACCACCAATACCCACACCACCACTTAAGTGAACGCGTTTACCAATTTGTGCACAAGAACCAACAGTAGCCCAGGTATCAACCATAGTACCTTCATCAACGTAAGCGCCAATGTTTACGTACGATGGCATCATGATTACACCTTTTGCTAAAAACGCACCATAACGTGCACTTGCCATAGGCACAACACGTACACCAGTTGTTTTATAATCGGTTTTTAAATCCATTTTATCGTGGTAAACAAAAGGAC
>NZ_JBFTRT010000315.1:0-5652 GCF_056399685.1 Pedobacter sp. 01N416 | reverse complement strand
AGGTTGGTATGATTATACTTTCTGACAGCAAATCCGCGATAATGAGTGGATGGCAGAAATTATTAAAAACCGATTATCAAATTATCAATAATTAAAGAAGGCAATATGACAATGAATAAACGGCTCATCAGGCATTCTTTTCGGCTGCTGAACGTCGACTACGTAAAACTCGGAAATAAGTGGAACTTCAGAAATGTAATCAGCCCGTATTATAGACTGTATTATATCGATGAAGGCGAAGGTGTAATATCCGGTCCGAACGGTTCACTTAGCCTAATTCCCGGTAATCTCTACCTCATTCCCAGTTTTACGCTCTGTAACCTCTATTGCGAACACTTTTTAAGCCAGTATTTTGTTCAGTTCTTTGAAGATTCGGCAGACGGGATATCGCTGTTTTCCAATTGCATGGAAAGTCTGCAGATTGAGGCAAACACTAACGATATCGCCAATTTTAAGCGACTCATCGCTATTAATCCGGGCAGAGGGATCAACAGGTCCAACGATCCAATGGTGTATGAAAAAGATATTTATTACAAGGAATACACCGAGCTGAATAACCTTCAGAGTATTGCTGTGCAATATGAAACACAGGGGATTATTTTTCAGTTGATATCCAGATTCTTAAAACCGGAAATATTTCATAAAGACAAGATTATTGCCAAGCCCTCTGCAGTGATGGATGCCATTGGTTATATACAGATCAATCTGCGGACACCGCTTAAAGTAAGTCATCTTGCGGACCGGGCAAATTTAAATACAGATTATTTTTCAAGGCTCTTTCACCGCTACACAGGTCAAAGCCCCGTGAACTATATCTTGCAAAAAAGAATAGAACGGGCCCAGTACCTCATTATTACCAGTAAAAAACAACAAGATGAAATTGCCGAATTAACTGGATTTGAAAATGTCCATTATTTCTCCAGGGTTTTTAAGAAGCTTACCGGACTAACACCAGGCGCTTACAAAACGCAGAATAAGACATTGAATTTTATTGATTGATCCCATGGGATTAATGCACATCAATTTCATGCTGAACATCATTTAATTTTCATTGAACAGCACATCAAAAATCGGAAAAGTATAAAAAGAAGTCTGTTTACAATAAATCATATCGCCTGATTAGATTTTATATTTGATCACATCATTAACCGGCTGTTATGGATGTATAACCAAATATTAAAGGCAACAGGTTTTGCCATTACACAATTAATTTTTTAATACCCACTGCGGATTTTTGAGTGATCTGATGAAGGTCATGGTCAGCCAGATGGATATAAAAGTACCAACTAACGCGACAATTATGAGAAAACTATTACCAGCCCCGTCTGCAACTTAAGGTAGGCCATTACAACCATTTCGTTTTTCTGTTTGAACCCTGTATGTCGGGGTATAAGGAACTGCTTTGACTCTTTTTTAGGCACTTCAAATGAAAAGCGACTATAACGAATTAAAGGTTCTGCTTAAGACAAAATTATGGTTTATAGCGCTTTCAGCACTGGTAAGCAGGTAAATGCAACCACAGGAGTATTAGATGGGGAATTTAAAGTGATCAAGGAAAGAATAGGCGCGCCGTTTCATCTTGCAATCAGCTGTCGGGCCCTTGGGAAAGGAATTTTACCGATCATTCCCAATTTAAAGAATACTGCTGGTAGTTGGGCATTGAACAGGCTATTTGGCGTATTCCACTTATTAAAAAACCAACCGATTAACCAAATATAAACTAAATGAACGTGAATGCTTTAATGAAGTATGTTGCTATGAAGCGACGAACAACGCCTTTTCTGGGATCGAAGAAGAGAACCAGAGTCAATCTGTTCTGCATACCTTTTTTGATTTTGGGCTTATCCAGTCCAGAGACCGCCCGCTCCAAAACTACCGGTCACACTCCCTTTTCCGATATTTATTTTTTACGGGATGAGATTGTAGTCAAAGGAACCATAAAAGATGCTCAGGGACCGCTTCCAGGTGCAACCGTTACGCTGAAATTTGCCAAAATAGGGGTACAGGCAGATAACGATGGGAAATTTAGCCTAAAGGTTCCCGCAAATGGTACCCTGGTTTTCAGTATGGTCGGATATAAGACCAAAGAAGTGGAAATTAAGGGCGAAAGTACAATAAATGTAGTGATGGAGTCCCTGAATGATCTTGATGAGGTAGCCGTAGTCGCTTTTGGTACGCAAAAGAAGTCCAGCATGATCAGTGCGATTACCACCATCAACCCAAAAGACCTCAAAGTTCCATCCAGTAACCTGACGACTGCATTGGCAGGTAAACTGGCGGGAGTTATTGCCTATCAGCGCAGTGGAGAGCCTGGACAGGACAATGCATCCTTCTTTATCCGCGGGGTAACAACTTTTGGGTATAAAAAAGACCCGCTTATACTAATAGACGGAATTGAGGTTACCTCAACCGATCTGGCCAGAATGCAGCCAGATGACATTGCCAGTTTTTCCATCATGAAAGACGCTACAGCTACTTCCCTTTATGGCGCTAGGGGCGCAAATGGTGTCATCCTGATTGTGACAAAAACAGGTGAGGAAGGGAAAGCAAAAATCCAGGTCAGGTTTGAAAATTCTACATCTGAAAATACAAGAAACCTGGAGTTTGCAGATCCCATAACCTATATGAAACTTGCAAATGAGGCTGTTGTTACCCGCAATCCCTTAGGCATACTTCCATATGCCCAAAACAAGATCGATCAGACCGCATTGGGTGCCAATCCTAATATTTACCCTTCAAATGACTGGCGGACAATGTTACTTAAAAACCGTACGAACAATCAGCGTATGAATTTTAGTACCAATGGTGGCGGTAAGGTAGCCCGTTATTACATAGCAGGTACCTACAACAATGACAACGGTCTTCTTAAAGTTGATGAACGTAATAACTTTAACAGCAATATCAGCCTTAAATCCTATCAGTTACGCTCGAACATCAATATCAATATGACGAAAACCACAGAAGTCATTGTGCGTTTAGCCGGAAGTTTTGATGACTATACAGGGCCGATAGACGGTGGAAGCGGGTTGTATACCAAAATTATGAGGAGCAATCCCGTTTTGTTCCCTGCATATTATCCGGCAGGCCAAATGCCAAAAACAAACCACATTTTATTCGGAAATTCAAGTAACGGACTGCTGATCAATCCTTATGCAGATCTGGTGAAAGGTTACCGCGATTACTCAAGATCGCTGATGAACGCACAGTTTGAGGTGAAACAGGATCTGTCATTCATCACGCAGGGCCTTTCGGCGAGGGGCATGTTCAATACCTCCCGGTATTCTTATTTCGATGTCAGCCGGAATTACAACCCTTTTTATTATTCGGCCAGTGGCTACAATAGCCTGCAGGATACTTATGGTTTAACCCTGCTGAATGAGGGTTCGGCGACCGAATACCTGAATTACAACGAAGGTGCAAAGGATATCAATACGACAACCTACATGGAGGCTGCGGTAAATTATGTGAAGCAGATTTCGAAAGTAAATGATATAACGGCCCTACTGGTATATCAAAGAAGGCAACAGCTCTTTGCAAACAGCGGTACTCTGCAAAAATCTTTGCCATACCGTAATCAGGGGGTGTCTGGACGTTTTACTTATGGCTATAACAACCGTTACCTCGCCGAACTCAGCTTTGGCTATAATGGATCTGAGCGTTTTTTCAAAACTGAAAGGTATGGTTTTTTTCCCGCGATAGGGCTTGGATGGCAGGTATCCAATGAGAAATTCTGGAAACCGATCAGCACTATCGTCAGTAAACTAAGGTTAAAAGCAACCTATGGAATTGTTGGGAATGATGCTATCGGATCACCGGAAGACCGTTTCTTTTATCTTTCAGAAGTTAACTTGTCCGATGGAGGCAAGGGTGCCAGGTTTGGTGAACAATTTGCCTATTATAGGCCGGGAATAACTGTCAATCGTTACGATAATGCTTTTATTACATGGGAAAGGGCAAAGAAATTCAATTTTGGTACAGAGCTGACCCTGTTTAACGATTTCAATTTGCAGGTTGATCTTTTCTCTGAAACCAGGGATAATATTCTAATGGAACGTGCCGCTATCCCAAGTACAATGGGGCTTGCGGCAGCCATCAAAGCTAATACAGGAAAGGCTAAAGCGAATGGAATAGATATCTCAGCCGATTATAACAAAAATTTCAATACATCTTTATGGCTGCGTCTGCATGGGAACTTCACCTATGCACACAGTGAATTTTTACAGTTTGAGGAACCTCAGTACAAAGAAAGTTATCTTTCCAGGATCGGGCAGTCGCTTAATCAGAATTATGGCTTAATTGCAGAACGGTTATTTATCGATCAATATGATGTGGCCAATTCTCCAAAACAGACCTTCGGCGAATATGCAGCGGGCGATATCAAATACCGGGATGTAAACGGAGATGGTCAGATTACCAACCTCGACCGGGTACCTATCGGCCTGCCTACCGTTCCGGAGATCATTTACGGTTTTGGCTTCTCTTCAGGATATAAAAACTTTGATCTGTCGGTGTTTTTCCAGGGGTCTGCCCGTTCCTCATTCTGGATCGACACCAGGGCCACAGCACCATTTGTTCCTTACAACTATCCCGGTGAATCATTGGGGGGGACACAAAATGCATTGATCAAAGCCTATGCAGACGATCATTGGTCTGAAGACAACCAGAACCTCTATGCGCTTTGGCCCCGGTTGAGCGACAGTCAGAACAATAACAACGTACAGACAAATACCTGGTTTATGCGCAACGGTTCATTTTTACGGTTGAAATCCGCTGAAGTAGGTTATTCAATCCCAAAAAAAATAATCAACAGGGTTAAGCTAAGCAATGCACGCTTTTATGTGAGCGGAACTAACTTATTGATTCTTAGTGGTTTTAAGTTATGGGACATTGAAATGGGTGGCAACGGCTTAGGTTACCCGGTACAGAGAGTTTATAATGTGGGTATACAAATAGGATTTTAATTATGAAAAAGACAAGCATATTTTTGGCAGCAGTTATCTTAACCTTGATAATCTCCTGCAAAAAAGATTATCTGGATATCGTTCCGGATAATATCGCAACAATAGAAAACGCATTCACCAATCGGAATGAAGCTGAAAAATACCTGTTTACCTGTTACTCTTACCTGCCCCAGGAAAGCAATGTCAGTCAGAATCCGGCAATGCTGGCCAGTGATGAGTTCTGGACTTATTGGCCTATTACTTCGCTAAGCCGGCTCCCGTCTTACCCTCAGCAGATCGCCAGGGGCAATCAGTCCCTTACATCGCCTTTGCTCAATTACTGGGACGGTGAGCAGGATGGTAAAGCCATCTACAAAGCATTGCGTGACTGCAATATTTTCCTTGATAATGTAGACAAAGTGCCAGACCTGGATCCATCACAAAAAAATATATGGACAGGCGAGGTGCAGTTTTTGAAAGCTTACTATCATTTTTATTTGCTCAGGATGTATGGGCCGATTCCAATCATCGATAAAAACCTGCCCATTACCGCAACAACCGAGGAGGTAAGGATAAAACGTGAGCCGGTTGATAAGGTATTTGACTATATCGCAGGATTAATGGATACCGCTGCTGCCAAGTTGCCCATTACCATTCAAAACCGCTCTTCTGAACTAGGTCACATTACCCGCCCGATTGCCATATCCATAAA
>NZ_JBFTRT010000314.1:0-8805 GCF_056399685.1 Pedobacter sp. 01N416 | reverse complement strand
CCTAAACGCGAAGTGTAGAACTGCGAATCCGGCTGCTCCTCAGCAGCGATACGGATACCTAAGTTACAAGGGGTATCAATATCAACCTCATCATCAAAAAGATTAAACTCTTCTTTGTTATCTAAAACAGGGATAATATTGGTATAACCATCATGCAACATATCAATGATATATTGTTTGTACTGGTAGGTTTTAAAGCCGTTACAGATAATGGTGGTATCTTTCGTTAACACGCCTTTTTTCTCCAGCGCATCAACCATCGGCATATCAAAAGCTGAAGAAGTTTCCAAGTGGATGTTGTTTTTTAAAGCTTCTTCTACAATATGCTTAAAATGCGAGCTTTTTGTACAGTAGCAATATTTATAATCGCCACGATAATTGTTCTTTAAAATAGCGGTTTGGAAAAGAATCTTCGCCTGCTGAATCTTCTTGCTCACCATTGGTAAGTACGTGAAACGTAGGGGAGTACCGTAAGTTTCGATCATTTCCATCAGGTTTAAATCCTGAAAATATAATTCATCATCTATAACATCGAAACCCTCTTGAGGGAAACCAACACTTAGATCAAGAAATTCTGAGTAACTCTGCATTTACTTTTAAATAATTTTTGCAAAAATGTAATTTTAAATCGAGAATTAAACGGTATTGAAAATATTTTTACTGTAAGGAAACGCTTAGCCAGATTACTATCTGGTCTTAGCGTCTCGCTAAGACTTTCCGATAAATTGTTTAAAAGACGAAATAAGATTAATGTTTAACTCATAATTTGAAAAGCAGGTTCCTGTTATTATAGGTTGGGGTTGGTCCTGCTCTCCACTTTACTCGTTGCACTCGTGTTCGTTCCGATCAGGTTTAGTTGGCAAGGAAAGTGCTTCTATTTAGGGTTTGAAAGCGAGTTGGCTAATCAATCATCAAATAACGTGTTATCCTTTGCGGAGGTATTTGGTTAAAATTACAATAGTTTGTCCTTCAACCTTGCCTTCAATTTGTTCGATATTATCATGAACTAATCGGATATTTTTAACTACAGTGCCCAATTTAGCGCTCAAGGTTGAGCCTTTAACATCTAAAGTTTTAACCAAAACCACAGTATCACCTTCAAATAAGCGCGTGCCATTGCTGTCCTGATGAAATTCTACTGTTCCATCTTGCTCGTGGTCGCCGGTTTTTTTAGCCCAATCCAAAGTTTCATCTTCAAGGTATAAAATATCCAGACTATCTGCTGCCCAGCCTTCATTTCTTAATCTGCTCAACATTCTCCAGGCAACAACCTGTACCGGGGCAAATTCCGACCACATGGTTTCCGTTAATATTTTCCAATGGTTTGGTGCAAGCTGTTCCGTTTTTTCAATCTGATCTAAGCAGGTTTTACAAACAAAAATACTGTTATCGCTATTGGCATTGCTGGTTGGCGGCACTTCGTATACCGATAAATTGGTTTCAGCGGTGCATAATTCGCATTTATTGCCCGAACGGGTCTGTAATTCTTGTGCTAAAGACATCTTGATAGTGGATTTTTGGCGAAAGTAATAAAACTAATCGGAATCTAGCGGATCGTCATTTCGAACCCAGTGTTCCAAAGGAACTCCTTTGGAGGAGAAATCTTTTAAATTTTGGTTTGATAGAAGAATGTATGAATGTTTGTTGATCATTTGGAAAGCAGGTTCCTGTTTTTATAGGTTTGGGTTAGTCCTGCTCTCCACTTTACTCGTTGCACTCGTGTCCGTTCCGATCAGGTTTATGTAGCTAGGGGTGTGCTGCTATTGAAGATTGAATAGCGAGGCATCTATCCGATGGGTTTTCCGTGTTTCTGTGGTAAAAAAAGTGGTTCGTGGAGACACGAACCACGGCAAGGATAGATAACCACATGGTTGGCGGCTTACCCGAACAATAGTTTTATCAACCTTTTATAATTCCTTTGTTTTGCTCCACATCCTTTTTAAACTTTTCTGTCCATTCTTTTAAGCTCAAAGCTGTTTCCTCTTTATCGTCATCATATACGATCCAGGCATCTGCATCTGTAGAAAGCTTAATCAATGTGGAAATATCAGCTTCGGTAATGTAGGACTGTCCATATTTCCTTTCACCATTTATTACTGCATTCCATAGGGCATATTCTAAATTCTGCATCCAACCAGCAGAATAACAATATTCTGAAATTTCACTCATTAATGTTGCTAAATGCAATTCTTTTTCTGTTAAATCTGATTCCATTAAAATAGATATGCAATCTGTTATTCTTTAACCGGCAAATGTATCTCAGCCAGCATGCATCTTGCACTACCGCCGCCATTTTTTTCGATCATGTAAAGCGGTGCATAAATGATTCTGCTGTATTGTTCTAATGCAGCAATCTGTTCAGCAGTTAAGGATAAAAAAGCCTGTTCCGACATCACCAATAAACTTTCGTCATCTGCATTGGTAACCTGTAACATATTGCCTGCAAATTTATTCATCTGCTCCAGACTGATTTCGATGATTTCTTTTCCACTACCTTTTAAACTGATGGTTACATTTAATTTCTCTTCAGGATCTCTAATCGAATCCAGGCAGATTACAACAAAACGATCGCCGATGCACATCATTACGTTGGTATGGTAAATCGGGAAATTCGATCCGTCTACCGCTTGAAAGGCCACTGGTTCATATCCGGTGAGCATGCAAAAGTTGTTCAGCACTTCTTCATCGGTGCGCACACTTAAGCAGGCATAAGCAATTTTGTTGGTACGGTCTAATACCATGCTCCCAGTGCCTTCTAAAAATGCATGTTGTTGTTCGTAAAAGCTTAAATCGCTGACGTGGTTAACTTCGAAATTTTCTTTCAAGCCATCCAGAATTTCTTTTCTGCGCTCTAACCGGCGATTTTCAGAAAACATCGGATAAAGATATACTGAGCCATCATCGTGAAAAGAGACCCAATTGTTCGGGAAAATAGAATCAGGTGTTTCGGGTTGCAAAGTATCGTCTACAACCGTTACATCAACATTGTTTTTTCTTAATAAATCAACAAAGGCATCAAACTCTTTTAAAGCTTCTGTTTGCACGTTGGTTTCGGTAGATGCAATTTGAAACTTGTTATTTCCGGCTGTTTGCTCATTGAACTTAAAATCAACAGGGCGGATCATTAAAATGTGATTGGTTGTCTGCATTTTCTTTTTCTTATGCGTCATCCTGTCTCGATTTTTCGGGATCAGGATCTTAATGAGTAGATCCTGAAATAAATTCAGGATGACGGGTCGTTAATTACAAATTGTCTCTTAAAATTGGTAAACTCATACAATGGAAACCACCACGTGCACGTGATAATTCTGCCGATGGCATTAAAATCAAAGTATCGGTTATGGTTTCTGCATTTACTTTACCATTTTCTAAATCCTGGATCAAATCTTTCACATCCACCACATTAAAACCGGCAGCTTTAAAGGCTTCAACGGTTTTATCGTTTCTATCGTAGCCTAAAACAACGCCTTCTTTAATTGCTAAAAGGTTACAAGAGTCAGTCCATTGCTCCCGCGAATCGTAAGGGAACTGATTATTTCCGCTGTAGATGATTTTGGTTGGTTCAGTGCTTTTTAAATCGTTCTGACTAATGTCATTTAATAAAGCTTCTACATGTTCGAAATGTTTCGGTTCTTGTGGATTCGCTTTTGTAAACTGAATAGCAGTGGTAGCCTCCAATTTTTCGGGTTCTTTTAAAAAGTTGATCGGCTCGTAAGGATTATATTTCGGCGAATGGGCAATCGAATTCAAAATTACCCAGGTATTGCGTTTAACCTGTGTAAAAACAGTGTCCAGGTGCATATAATCGCGTTTGCTTGGTATTTTTACAACCGTAACTTTCTCTACCACATCCTGATCGAACAATAGTTTAATCGCTTCGTTGGCACCATGTTCAGAGGTTCTTTCGCTACAACCGATCAATACGTGGTTTGGACTTACCATCATCACGTCTCCACCTTCTAAAGTGGTACTGAAAGCCGGTTCATCGCCGGGGCGTAAAAAGTGCATGGTCACATCCGGAATTTCGAGGATATTATTGCGGTAGCCCTCAAACAAAGGATGATTGAAGAAAATATAACGCATTAAAAGTGTTTCGCGCACACGGGCTTTTTTCGCCGGTTTGTTTAACAGGATATGGTTGTTAATCGTTGTACCCACATCCCTGGTGAAAATTAAATTGGGGATGGGTGCAAAAATCATCGTATCGTTGGCCAATGTTCCGGAGATAAAAATCTCTGCCAACTGCTTTGGATTGGTATCCGTTAATTCTAACTGAACCTTATAAGTACAACCTTCAATCGCACAAACAGCAGCAACCAGTTTTTTACGGATGGATTCGTTCTCCAGCATTTCGCTTAACAGGTTCTGAATCTCGATTACCGATTGAGAATTGTGAAAATCGGGGTGGTTGGGTTTGTAAAAATTACGGTTGGATGCTTCCGAATCTATTTCTGCCAGTTTTCCTTTAATCTTATCAGGATCAAGGAAATACATCAATAGTTTAATATAATAATCGTATTCGCCTTTACGGATGGTATCTAAATGTACAATATCTTCGAAAAGCCAATCTTGTGCCTTAGAGGGTACTACTTTGCCTAATCCACTATCAGGACTATGTATTAATAATTTACGCAATCTGCCGATTTCGGTGTTTACGCTCACTTTAAAATTGGGGTTCTGCTCGCTCATAAAAAAGTTAGTTATTGCAAATCTATTAGAAAAATTCAGATATGAGAATTGAGATGATAGATTTGAGATAGACCAATACGGAGATAGGTTTATTTATTGCACAGAACCAACTAAATAAACCTTATTGAAGCGGCAGCTCCCGATTTCTTCAATCGGGACTATAGCGAAAAGAAGGACTATCGGAACCGACTGGCACTACAGTGGCTTTCCAAGCCCTTTAAAAGCTCGAAAACCTTCTACCTTAAACCTTTCACCTTCCACCTTTTTTACATATTTTTGGCGCATGAATTTTATTATTGCCGAAACACAGAAAGCTATTTTTGAACTTTATAAGGAAGAAGTAGCCGAAAGTGTAATCAACATACAAGAAACACGTAAAGAATTTGAAGGACAGGCAACAATTGTTGTTTTTCCGATTACCAAAATTTCGAAGAAATCGCCTGAACAAACTGCCACTGAGATTGGTGAATATTTGGTTGCTAACGTAACCGATATTACTAAATTTAATGTGGTTAAAGGCTTTTTGAACTTAAGCATTGCCGAAAGTTATTTCTTAAAACAATTTAACGAAGAAATTTTATCGCCTGATTTTGGCGTGTATGCATCGAACGGTAAAAAGGTAATGGTAGAATATTCGTCTCCAAATACCAATAAACCGCTTCACCTGGGGCACGTGCGTAATAACCTTTTGGGTTACTCGGTTTCTGAGCTGCTTAAAGCTTACGGTTACGATGTGGTGAAGGTAAACCTGGTTAACGACCGTGGTATCCACATCTGTAAATCGATGCTTGCCTGGCAAAAGTGGGGTAATGGCGAAACACCGAAATGGGAGCAAGGGGATGAGGAAGTAGTTTCGCTTTGGAAAACCATGAACGAGTGGGTTTATGCTGGTTTTAATGTAACGTATAAAAACCTCGGAGTTGATTTTGATAAATTCTATTACGAAAGCAATACCTACCTGTTAGGAAAAGGTACGGTTGATGAAGGTTTGGCCAAAGGTGTTTTCTTTAAAAAGGAAGATGGTTCGGTTTGGATCGATTTAACTGCCGATGGTTTAGACCAGAAATTAGTTCTGCGTGCTGATGGGACTTCGGTTTACATCACACAAGATTTAGGTACTGCTGAGATGAAACACGACGATTTCAATATGGATGAGTCGATTTATGTGGTAGGAAATGAGCAGGATTACCATTTCAAAGTGTTGTTCCTGATTTTAGAAAAACTAGGCAAGAGCTGGGCAAAAGGTTTATACCATTTATCGTACGGAATGGTCGATCTGCCAAACGGCAAGATGAAAAGCCGTGAAGGAACGGTTGTTGATGCAGATGAGTTGATTGAGAGCATGGTAACCACCGCCCGCGAAAAAACAGAAGAATTGGGTAAAACCAACGATTTTAGTGAAGCAGATAAAGAAGAACTGTATAAAAATATAGGTTTAGGTGCTTTAAAATATTTCCTTTTAAAGGTTGAACCTAAGAAACGTTTGTTGTTCAATCCTGCTGAAAGTATCGATTTTCAAGGGAATACAGGTCCATTTATCCAATACACGCACGCGCGGATTAAATCGCTGTTGAGCAAGTCTGAGTATAAGTTTGGCGTTGGGAGTTTGGAGTTTGGCGGGATTAGTGACGTGGAATTAGAAATGATTCTGCAATTGGCAAAATACCCTGCAGAAATTGCTATTGCGGCTAGAGCTTATAGTCCGGCAAGTTTGGCCAACTATTTATACGAACTGGCTAAGCTATTCAACAAGTTTTACCATGAGGTACCGCCAATTGTAAAAACGGAAGAAGGTGAAGTAAAACAGTTCCGTTTAAACCTGAGTAAAAAAACGGCCGATATCATTCATGCCGGAATGCTTATTTTAGGTATTACTTCGCCAGAGCGGATGTAAATACTGTTGGCTGAAGCCAGCGGTAATGAATTCGGAAGAATTGATTTAAAAATTTATAGTGGTTAACGAACTGATTTTACTTTGTCTGGTAGCTTTTGCTGCCGGATTTATAGATGCTATTGTAGGTGGCGGTGGTTTATTACAAACCCCCGCCATTTTACTTATTTTGCCCCATTATCCTGTGGCTACGCTTTTAGGCACTACCAAAATCCCGTCAATGGCGGGTACAACGCTGGCTGCTTTCAAATATTCAAAACAGGTTAGTTTTAATTACAAAGTACTTGCGGCTTGTGCGATAACTGCGTTTTTAGCAGCATTGCTGGGCGCGTTTTTGGTAAGCAGGATAGATAATTCTGTCATCAAACCTATAATCCTCGTTGTGCTGATTTTAGTTGCACTTTACACCTACTTTAACAAACAATTTGGTATCCACCAGGAGAAAGACCATTCCCTTAAACAACAGGTTTTAATGGCTGCTTTATTTGGGATATTAATCGGTTTTTATGATGGTTTAATCGGGCCAGGCACAGGATCTTTTCTAATTTTGGTTTTCATTGCGGTATTGGGCTTCGATTTTATTGGCGCCAGTGCACATGCCAAAATTGTAAATATGGCGACTAATCTGGCAGCCATTGTCTATTTCAGTTCTACAGGGCATATCCTGTTTCAATACGCTATACCAATGGCGCTTTTTAACCTAACCGGTGCTTTCTTCGGTACAAAACTGGCCTTGCTTAAAGGAAATAAATTTGTCCGTGTATTTTTTCTGATCGTTGTTTTCGGAACAATTTTAAGATTTGCTTATGATATTTTGAAAGCGTATGTCATGTAAAGGGTAATGTAAAATAATATACTTTTCAGGAATACTTTCGTTTATCGCTAAGTAATTTAATTATCTAAACCCCAAAAATTACTTTCCGATACAATAAATACATATATCTGTGAATCAGTATTTTATGTTAAAAAAGTAACAATGCAAAAACTAAAATAACATCGGTGGTTATCTCGCCCGTGTGTTGATAACTTGCTGAATCTTAAACCATTTAGGACCTGATATTTGATGAGTGAATATTTGAGAAGGCGACTTTTTGCGTGCTGTCGCTAATCCTAATGTGCTTTCGCGGTAGCGTTGAAGGTACATGACTATAGTCGTTATATTTTGGTTTAGCTGGTTGTGGAGGTGTCGGCTGCAGCTTTTTACTTCCGGAAAGAACAGTTGATGCTTTTCTGGTACATCACGTTATTCAACTTGCTGTTGATGCCGGTAGCCAGGCTTTAAACCTTAACTAAATTGTTATTAGTACTCGTTGTTTTAGTGAAGCGGATAGTTCAAATTCCGCTTCACTTCATTTACCACAAAACTGCTATGGGATTTTAGAACGTTATCCAATTTCATCAGATCTTTGGTAATGAAACAAGTATATTCCTGCATGTTTCTGACTACGGTTTTAAGTATGGTAGCATTCTATTATCTGCAGAAATAACCCTGCCTTAAAAATTTACGAGCCCAGGACTGCTGTTATAGCTCTTATTGGTGATTTTTAAGCCAATCCAGTCGGCGCTGGTCGGGTAGGTGTTTGACCGAAAAGTTTTCAAATTTTGCCTCAAAGCCATCACCGTCAGGGGAGGCTGCCATTAATCCTACCAGAACCGGTGCGTTATCCTCCAATGGAGCATTGCGGGTCATGATATAGGTTTTATCGTCCAAAGAATAGAATATTTCGACTGCATCTAGCCTACGAACAACTTTTATCCAGATAAACGGAGGGGTTTTGTCTAAGGTTGTTACGCTCCAGTCGCTTTTATTGTGTGTAACCACTGTGCTTACGTTGAACTTGCCATCCACATATTCGACACCTGTCTTGATATAGTTTTTGTGATCTGTACGGATCATCAGTCCCATCTGGTCAAACCGGGCTTTATATGCACCGGTCAACTTGACCTTTGCCTCAAACTCCCCACCATACGTGCTGTAATAAAATGGTGCATCATCCACTGTGAAGCCATAATGCGAAATGCGCCAGTAATCACTTTTTGGTGTCACCTGCATAATTAGGCTTTTGTCTTTGATTTCCCAGTTATCAGGTTCGTTGAACCATTGCAGTTTTTCTAGGCGCTGTGCATATGTTTTACTAAAAATAAATAGGAGGCCAATTACGGTAAGGATTTTTTTCATTTTTTGCTTTTATTGTTGCCGGAACCCGATGTCCGTTGTTTAAGTC
>NZ_JBFTRT010000313.1:0-10413 GCF_056399685.1 Pedobacter sp. 01N416 | reverse complement strand
ATTGAAACCTGTTTAGTGAGGTTAGGTAACTAAACAAGCGTCATATTAAAAAATTAAGAGTTATGAAAAAGATATTGGTAGTAATCGCATTAAGTTCTTCAGTTTTATTTGCTTGTAATAATAAGGCAAAAGAAGAAGCAGCATTAAAACAACAACAGGCCGAAAAACAATTGGCAATTAAAGCAGTTAAAGATAGTTTAAGGTTAGATAGCTTTAAAAAAGCCGAAGTGGCCAAAGTAGAACAGGAAAAAGAAGCTAAACACCAGGCAGAATTAGCTGCTGCAAGAAGAGCAAGCTCATCTAGATCTTATGCAAGCTCAGGTGGTGGTTCTAGCAGTGCTTACGGAGGTACACAACCAACAGCTAAGAAAAAAGGCTGGAGCGATGCAGCTAAAGGTGCTGTTATTGGTGGTGCAGCCGGAGCGGTTGGTGGTGCTTTAATCGATAAGAAAAAAGGCAGAGGTGCCATTATTGGTGGATTAGTTGGAGCTGGTGGCGGTTACTTAATCGGTAGAGGTGAAGACAGAAAATCTGGCCGTGTGCAGCCTAAAAACTAAAAAAAGGTTTTTAAAGATAAAAAAGTCCCGATGTAAATCGGGACTTTTTTTGTGTCAAAAAAAATGATTTATATATTAGCAAAAAAAGAACCATGATAGAAACCCAAACCGCAGATAAAGGACAGATCCAACACTTCGTAATGTTCTGGTTAAAACCTCAACTAACCAAAACCGAGATCACAGATTTCGCTAACTTCTTTGAAAGTTTAAAACCTATAAAATACATTAAAACGTTAAGTTATGGCTTAGCAGCAGGTACACCTGTACGCCCTGTTACCGATAACTCTTTTACTTATTCGCTAACCATTACCTTTGCAAACATTGCAGACCATAATGCTTACCAGGAAGATAAAGTGCATTTAGATGCTGTAGAAAAATTCTCTAATAACTGGTACAGGGTAGTGGTACACGATACAGTGATTGCTTAATAAGTTTTAGCTAGGGAAACATAGATTATAACATGGAAGATTTCTTTCTGTCGTCATCCTGAACTTGTTTCAGGATCTTTTCCACCCTAACATAAATGCGCTTAGATGAATCTAAATTCAGCTAAGCGCATTTTTTATTTGTCACCCTAAACGCAGCCAAGAACCTTTCAGCTAAGTTCAAAGATTTCTCTCTCGAAAATTCGGGACTGCACTACTGTCGAAATGACGATTTACCCAAAACCTCCCATTTATTTGGCGAAATAAGGACTCGGAATTATATTTTGTTGGTAAATTTAAAAATAAGTATATCAATGAGTTATCTTAAATCACTTAAATAAAAACTGATATTCAGCATGTTGCTGATAGCGAATAATGGCTTTAAAATCAAAATATAATTTCGATAAACGATTAAATGAACTAGTAATCAGCAACTTACATAAGTTAAGTCATTAATATTGATGCCTATTATATGCAGCCGTAAAATCAGAACGCATTAGCTTAAATCGCGCTATTACTGCCTGAATAAATTCCTCATCAATAATTTCAAACACATCGTTAACACCACCTCCACTCAGATCAAGTTCAGCGAGTTTATAACTTTGCTCAAAGGTACCCTGCTCAAACTTTACAATGTATTTTTGATTCATCGAAAAAATCGTGATCTTACATTCCGGATGCGGAAGTTCTGCTACTACTCTCATTTATTTTATATTTTAATTTATAATTCAACAGATACGCCATTAAGCGTGCCCCAGCTATCTACAATCGAGAACCGGGCAAACAACTCTTCCTTATACCATTCGCGCTCCCTGGTAAGCTTAATCACGTCAGAATGATCAAAAGATCTGTAAGCATAGTTTTTCATGCTATCAGCATCGGCCCAGATTGAAAAGGTAGCCTGATCGAAAAATGGATTTTCGCCAATACCTGCCGACAAGATAAAACCCGGAGCAGTGCGCATGGCATCAGCTGCTCTTTTAATATTCCGCCTAAACTCTTTTAACTTATTAAATTTAATTGCCGCCCTTGTAATTACAGCAATCTTACCCGTATGGGTATTACTTATTTTATCGGATTTAAATGGCTCTACTGCTGACCATAAGCCATGAGTAGATAAAGGGTTTAATAAGATAGTAAAACTTTCAATCCCAAAGAAACCAAACCATTTTAGCACAAAAGAACGACGATAAAAATCATCACAATCCCTCCGGTTATCCCAGGTGGTAAGCACGGCCCAATGTTTATAATCAGGAGCTAAATCTACCTGAGCATCTTTTCCGCTCCCCATTAACTTCCAGAACCTGCATCTCTTATTTAACCACAATGGCAACCGTAAAACAGCCATCCCTACAAATGCAAAAGGAACGGTAAGGCCAGGGAATTTGGTAATGGTTAAGGCTACAATCATAAACTCACGGTTAATGATGCCAAAACTAAGGATTTTAAGAATAGATTGTCATTCAAATTTTCGTCATTAAAATTCACTATTGCCTTACATCTCACAAATCATAATTAACTTTGATTATAGAAATAAAAAAAATGGCAGAAGACTTAACCATCACCAGAAATACATCAAAGGAAGAGCAATATCAATCGATCATCCCTCAGATAGACGCTTTACTTTACGGCGAAACCGATTTTATTGCAAACCTTGCAAACGTTGCAGCAGCACTTAAAGAACAGTTTAACTGGTTTTGGGTAGGTTTCTATCTGGTAAAGCAAGGTGAACTGGTATTGGGCCCATTTCAAGGGCCGGTAGCCTGTACACGGATTAAAAAAGGAAAAGGGGTATGTGGAGCCTCTTGGCAACAGGCAGAAACCATTATTGTTCCAGATGTTGAAGAGTTTCCTGGTCACATTGCCTGTGCATCTGCTTCTAAATCAGAAATTGTTTTACCATTAATTGTTAATGGTGAAGTGATAGGCGTTTTAGATGTAGACAGCGAAGTATTAAATAAATTCGATGAAACAGATAAGGCTTATTTAGAGCAAGTTATATCAATTATATTAAATAGATAGTTAAAGTAAAATATTGAAACTAAAAGAAGAATATTATCTAAATGAAGACGTGGTTAGTCTGGCTAAAGATCTGTTAGGCAAAATACTCTATACCAAAATTGACAACGAAATCACCGCAGGCATCATCGTCGAAACCGAAGCTTATTTTGGTGTAAAGGATAAAGCTTCGCATGCTTACGGCGGCCGCAGAACCAACCGAACAGAAACGATGTATAGCAATGGAGGCATTGCTTATGTATATCTTTGTTATGGCATGCACAACCTCTTCAATATTGTAAGTTCGAAAGAAAACGACCCGCATGCTGTTTTGATCAGGGGTATAGAACCTTTGGTTGGCATCGACATTATTGAGCAACGTAGAAATATGCCGCATACAAAGGGCGCTATTTCGGCTGGCCCAGGCTCTGCCGCAAAAGCACTGGGAATAGATAAAGCTTTTAACGCCAAAAATCTAACCGGAGATGAAATCTGGATCGAGGATCATGCTATCCGCTACCTAGATGAAGATATTGCTGCCACACCTCGCGTGGGCATTGCATACGCAAAAGAGCATGCTTTATTACCGTGGCGGTTCTTTGTAAAAGGCAATAAATATGTGAGCAAACCAAACAAGGTTTGATAAAATAACATAAATTGAAAAGCAGGTTTGGAAACAATACCTGCTTTTTTTGTATTATTGAGGCAATGAATTTTGAAAACAACTTATTATTCGCACAAACACAAGACGAAACCGACCAGCTACGCGATTTCAGGTCTCAGTTTTTATTTCCAAACCATAACGGAAAATATTTTATTTACCTGTGCGGCAACTCATTAGGACTTCAACCTAAAGTAGCCAGTGAGGTTTTAAAAAATCAGCTTAACAACTGGGCTAACTATGCAGTAGAGGGCTGGTTCGATGGAAATGAACCCTGGATGTTCTATCACAAGGCACTCAAAAAGTTAATGGCCCCGATTGTTGGCGCACTACCATCAGAGGTATGCCCGATGAATACCCTAACTGTAAACCTCCATTTATTAATGGTTAGTTTCTATCAGCCTAAAGGTAAACGATTTAAGATCATCATGGAGGGTGGCGCATTCCCATCCGACCAATACGCAATAGAAAGCCAGGTAAGATTTCATGGTTTCGACCCAAAAGAAGCGATTATAGAGGTTTTCCCCAATGAAGGCGAAGAAATACTTCATACCGAAGATATCTTGGCTAAAATCAAAGAAAATGCAGATGAGATCGCTTTGGTTTTATTTGGTGGAATAAACTATTACACAGGACAATGGTACGATATGGAAACCATTACAAAGGCAGGGCATGAAATCGGCGCAATTGTAGGCTGGGATCTGGCGCATGCCGCAGGTAATGTTCCTGTAAAACTTCACGATTGGGATATTGATTTTGCCTGTTGGTGCTCATATAAATATCAAAATTCAGGTCCGGGGGGAATAAGCGGAATCTTTGTTCACGAAAAACATTTCAGCAACACCGAATTAAACCGCTTTGCAGGATGGTGGGGTTATCAGGAAAGTAAGCGTTTTAAAATGGAAAAAGGCTTTATTCCAGAAGCCGGGGCAGACGGCTGGCAGGTAAGTTGCACACAGGTAATGCCAATGGCTTTATATCATGCTTCACTTCAGATTTTCGAACAAGCAGGCTTTATTGAACCATTAAGAAATAAAAGTGTTACTTTAACTGCATATCTTGAATTTATTATAAATGAAGTGAATAAGGAATTAGGCATAATGCAATATAAAATATTACAACCCTAAAGACTGGAGTACCTTCATTTTTCATATCCATAAAAGTGATACTTTTAGAAAACTGTGGCCATTAATGCTTGCGGTAGCTGTTTTTTCGGGCCTGGTTGCATTTGCCGAACTCAATTTTTTTCAACTTTCTAAAAGCAGCTATGTGACCAATATAGGCATGATGCATAGCTTATTGGGCTTTGTATTATCAATGCTACTGGTTTTCAGAACAAATACAGCATACGACAGGTGGTGGGAAGGAAGAAAGTTATTGGGATCGTTAACGAATGTGAGCCGCAACCTGGCCTTGAAAATAAAAGCGCTTAAATTAACAGAAGAAGATGTCCGTTTTTTCGAATACGGCATTCCTAAATATGCTTTTGCTTTAAAAGAACATTTACGCGAAAGGATGTATTTTGGCAAAAACAGTCTTTTGATAGAGGTTGAAGAAGGTAAGCACGTACCAAACCAGATTGCAGGCAGCTTAATTAACAGGTTATACGAACTACTCGAAAAAGGCGCTATTTCGCAGGAACAATTTATTGTGCTTTCTGGCGATTTTAATCAATTTACCGATATCTGTGGTGCTTGCGAACGCATTAAAAACACACCGATCCCATATTCTTACAGTGCTTTTATCAAGAAATTCATCTTTATTTACGTAATTACTTTACCTATTGGATGGGTATTTAGTTTAGGTTATTTTGTGGTACCCATTGTTCCCTTTATTCTCTATGTATTAGCGAGTTTGGAGTTAATAGCTGAAGAAATAGAAAACCCATTTGGAGAAGATGCGAACGATCTTCCTGTGGATCAGATCTGCACGAACATCGAAAAACACGTGGAGGAAATTTTAGGCTAATGATTAAGATTGCCTGGCATCCACTCTACGCACACCCCTTACCAGAAGGGCACCGTTTTCCGATGCTGAAATATGAATTGATACCCGAACAACTTTTACATGAAGGGACTATAGCACAGCAGAATTTATTTAGCCCAGAACCAGTTTCGGAAGATATTATACTCCTGACTCACGAAAAAACATATTGGGAACAGCTTAGAGATTTAACACTTTCAGCGAAAGACCAAAGAAGAATAGGTTTCCCATTAAACGCGCAGCTATTAGAACGCGAGCTGCGAATTGCTCAAGGTACAATCGATGCAGCCCATTTTGCAATGAGTAACGGAATTGCCTTTAATGTAGCAGGTGGCACCCATCATGCAGGCAGCAATTGGGGCGAAGGTTTTTGTTTGTTGAATGATCAGGCTGTTGCAGCTAATTACTTGTTAAATAAAAATTTAGCTAAGCGGATCTTAATTATCGATTTAGATGTACATCAGGGAAATGGCACGGCAGAAATCTTTCAAAAGGAGCCAAGGGTGTTCACTTTTTCGATGCATGGCGATAAAAATTTTCCTTTCAGAAAAGAAATGTCAAGTCTGGATGTTCCTTTAAATGATGGTGTACAGGATGAAGAATATCTATCATCTTTAAAGGTAAATTTGAAAAAGGCATTCGAAAGGACCAAACCTGATTTTGTATTTTATCTATCGGGGGTTGATGTGCTTTCTACCGATAAGCTGGGCAAATTGGCATTAAGCAAGGCCGCATGTAAAGAACGCGACAGAATGGTGCTGCAGGCCTGTAAAGATAAAAATCTGGCTGTGCAGGTGAGTATGGGCGGTGGCTACTCGATCGATATCAGAGATATTGTAGATGCGCACTGCAACACCTACCGCCTGGCTTTTGATTTATTTGGATAAGCTCATCCACAAAACCAGAATATCCTTATCTTCGCGGCCATATGTTGGAGATTATTTATCAGGACGAAAATCTAATTGCAATTAACAAACCCCATGGGTTATTGGTTCATCAATCTTCCATTGCAAGAGATGCCACGGAGTTCGCACTTCAGTTACTCAGAGACCAGGTAGGCAAACATGTTAGTCCGGTACATAGGCTAGACAGGAAGACAAGCGGAATCTTATTATTTGCTTTCGACAAAGTATCTGAAATCGCTATGCATCAACAATTTATGAATGCAGAAACCGATAAAAAATACCTGGCTATCTTGCGTGGTTTTACACCTGATACAATGGACATTGATTATCCATTAGCCAAAGAAAACGGAACGATGCAGGATGCTTTCACTTCGTTTAGAACACTTCAAAGGGCGGAGGTAGCCGTAGCTTTCGGTAAACATCCAACCTCACGGTATTCATTGGTAGAGGCCACACCCAAAACCGGGAGGATGCATCAATTGAGAAGACACTTTAGCCATATCCTACATCCAATTATTGGCGATAGGACACATGGCTGCAACAAACAAAACAAATTCTTTAAAGCGCAATGGGATATGACAACCATGTTGCTCCATGCCTCGGAGCTAGCATTCACTCATCCCGTTACAAAAGAAAAAATCCATTTAAAAGCCGGTTTACACGATGAGTTTAAAAGAGTGATGGATTTCATGAAAATGGAACATTAGCACAATTTTTGCCATCAAAATCTGTTTATATAACATCTATGATTAAATACTTACGTTTTACACTTCCAGTTTTAGCGCTTTTCGCAGCCAGTTGTTCTTCTGTTTATATGCCAAACGTACCAAATACCCCCATGTTAAGTAAACAGGGCGAATTTAGCGGCGGCGCGCACATCTCTTTAAAAGGCAATGCCAGTGTTAATGGTGCTTATGCGGTTTCTGATCACATTGGTGTACTTTTTAGTGGTTCGAGGATGAATAGTGAACGAAAAAGCAAAGATTTCGGGCATAAACTTATCGAAATTGGGGGAGGATACTTTGATACTTTTGGTCSGGATAACAACCGGATTATTGAAATTTATGCAGGCGTAGGGAAGGGCTGGAGTGATATTACCTTCCGCGATTATAAAAACGACATCCTCATCAGCAGCGAATTGCAGGAAGTAGATTACCGGAAAACATTTTTACAGGTTAATTACAGTTCGAAAAAGAAAAACAACCTTCGGTTATTTGGAACAGATTTCCCAATTAACTATGGTACAGCATTAAGGATTAGCCATATTAAGATGGATAGGTTCTTTTTAAACGGTATTGTTCAGCCGAAAGAAGATAATATTTTCTTTGAACCGGTTTTCTTTACGCGTATGGCGCTCAGCAAAACTTTTCAACTACAATATACCACCAGCAGTAATATTGGCTTAAAGAACCGTAAATACATGTCTGCAGGCAATTCTATCTTCACTATTGGTGTTGTGGTTAATGTAGGGGGTAAATAAAATGAGTAAAGGTCCTTCAACTGGCAGGAGACATCATAAATATTTAACTACGTATTAATCCCCCAATTCAAAAAGATTTATCATTCTGAGCCTGTCGAAGACCACTAACTAAGATTCTTCGCTTCGCTCAGATTGACAATTACCCCACACTCAAAGCCTTTGTTTTATTCTGAAAGCGCATAGGTAATAAAATAGACTCCGTTAATTTTTCGTTTCCTGGTTGTAGATCCTTCTATCAACATCGGATTTTACCTGCACAAACCTTTCATTATAAACCCGATAGCAGTAGATGCCGATTGTTTACCGAAAAAGTCGCCACTGAATCAGCATCGGCTGGAACGGATAGCGGGACTACTGTACCCCATGAAACACTGGCATTCATTTCCAAAACCTGATGGCGCTAAAAAGGTAATCAATGTTGATTTTCGCAAAGTAAATTAACCACTAGCTATTTAAAAATCATAACACACCTGCCTTCAAAGCCCTCGTTTTATTCTGAAAACGCATAAACAACAGGATAGAAGCCGTTAACAAACCCAGGGTTAATCCATACCAGATGCCATTAACGCCTAAGTTAAAATGAAAGCCTAATACATAACCAATTGGAATACCAACTACCCAATAGGCTAAAAAGGTAATAAAAGTTGGAATATTAACATCACCAATACCACGTAAAACACCTAGGCCAACCACCTGTGTGCCATCAAACAGCTGAAAAAAGCCAGCGATAATCAATAATTGGGCAGCAATGGGAATAACAGCCGCATCTTCCGTGTAAATGAAGGGCATGATGTTATTGGCCAAAACAAAAATCACTGCAGTAATAGACATAAACAACAAAATAACATGGTAGCTGGCTATGGCAGATTTACGTAAATCGTCGAAATTTTTCTTACCAAAGTTATTTCCCGTTTTAATGGTGGCTGCCGAAGCTACACCGCTGGCAATCATATAGGTCATGGCGGCTAAACTAATCGCGATTTGATGCGCAGCCTGTTCTACGGCCCCAATTGTACCGATAAGCACTGCAGCGCCGCTAAAAGCACTGATTTCGAAAGCGTATTGCATAGCAACAGGCATCCCGATTTTAGCAATCTTAATCGCCCTTATTTTATCAAAAAACGTGGCTTTAAAACTGATCAGGTATTTTTTGAAATGCTGAGAACGTAATACATAAAAACACATTACGGTGGCCATTAAAATCCTGTCGATTAAAGTACTTAACCCCACACCACTAACACCCATCGATTTAATGCCGAACATACCTTTTACGAAAATGATTCCTAAAATGATGTTGATCGCATTTCCCCAGATAGAAACAAACATGGCTTGTTTGGTAAATCCCAAACCTTCCGCAAACTGCTTAAAAGTCTGAAAAATCAGTAGAGGGATAATTGAGACAGATAAAAGATTCAGATAAGGTTTTGCATAACGCACTACCTCGGGCGTTTGCTCCAGGTGGTCAATCACAAAAAATATCCCTAATTGAACCAGTATGTATAAAAATATCCCCACACAGATATTAATAATTAAGCTGTTTGATAAAAGCTTTCCGCATTCATCATAATTCTGACGACCATTCTCCTGTGCGATAAGCGGCGTTAACCCATACGAAATACCCAAACCAATTACGAGGATAAGCATAAATATGCTGTTCACTAACGAAACAGCCGCCAATTGAATGGTATCAGTAAAATGACCTACAATAATACTATCGGCCATATGTACCAAAGTATGACCAACCTGAGAACCTACAATTGGCAATGCCAAATGAAGATTTTCTTTGTAATATGGCTTATATTTGGTGTAAATTTTAGAAAACATAGGGTTACAAAGGTCGCGTTTTTAAAGCTCAAAAAGTAGGTGTGTAGAAAAGTTAATGTTCGGTTTACAAAAGGCGATCGTCATGCTGAATTTATTTCAGCATCTTTCTTGTTAGTTTTTATATAATTAAAACCCGGGTAAAATAGATCCTGAAACAAGTTCAGGATGACGACCATCGAGAAAAAGCACCTTACCTCACCACCGTAAAGTATTCTTCTTTTTCTGAAGTATGCGATTTGATTACATTGGTTAAAATTAAATTAACCAAAACCTTTTGTGCCTTACGGTAAGAACTGCGTAACAGTTTACTAAACTCTTTCAGCGTAATCTTTTCGTTCTCTTCCAGGTATTCGAGCAGCTTTTTTTCATTTTCAGAATAGGAGATAAGTACACCATTGTTTTTATATTCCTGTTTCAACACTTCAAGAATAATGCGACTGGCGAGAACGCTTTTATCGTCTATGCGGATATAAGCCCACCATTTTTTTTGATCATCGAGTGCGTAATGTGGCTTAGTGTCACTTTCAGGAATATTAACTACCAATACCAATTTATCATCAACATAAATTTCTTCGAAGTA
>NZ_JBFTRT010000312.1:0-5662 GCF_056399685.1 Pedobacter sp. 01N416 | reverse complement strand
ATAATATATAAAGAAAAACAAGGCGCCAGCAGATTAAATCATCAACACAAAAGCACCACGTAATAATTTTATTACAAGGCATGGTGACAGGAAAATAAATAGAGCAACAAAACGAAACATCGCGTTGTAACATTTATATATCAACCTAAACCGAAAGATAAAGAAACATAACTAACCTGCCTTTGCGTACTCAAATACATGCTTCATGTAAAGTTTACGTAAAGAGAATGTCCGTTCAAGTGCAATTAAGATAATCACCGGAAATATTAAAAAACCAAGCAGGTTAAAAGCGTAGAAAAAATAGCCAAAAATTAATATGAGCCTGAAACACTCGAGGTAATAGATCCATTTACGTTGTTCTAAAAGCGCACCGATGTTGATTAAAGTAAGCAAGATAAAGACAAGTATTGCAGCTTTATTGAATGGTGTTAAAAAACTGTAAAACAAGGTCGTGCCGGTAAGCATTGCAACCACTGTTATCAACTGTATATTTAAATAGTTTTTAAACTTAGGTTTAGCAGCTCGTTGTATTTTATTTTGAAAGTAACGCTCTTCTAAAATGGGCCGGATGTTTTGATCCATCAACGCTGGGCTCCCGAACACGGCATTCCATTTGGCCCTAAATCCATTTGCACGCTTGTACGCCTCTCCTATTTCTAAATAGTAGTGAAAATGCTGCCATAGGAAACTATAACTCTTAATAGGATGTGTTAACCCATATTTAGGCGCCTCTTCTTCGGCCTGAAAAGTACCAAATAATTTATCCCAGAATACAAAAACATCGCCATAGTTTTTATCCAGGTATTTTTCGTCAGAGGCATGATGAACACCATGCAAAGAAGGCGTGATGAATATACGTTCAAGCCAACCCAGCTTACCGATTAATTGTGTATGCGTAAAAAATGAATAGGCTCCATGGGCCAAAAGTATGGTAATAATCATATTGGGATGAAAACCAATTAATGGTAATATACACCAAAACACGTTGCGGAAAATGGCTTGAATGGTCGTAATCCTCGCAGCCGCGGATAAATTAAACTCTTCGCTCTGGTGATGAACGATATGTGCAGCCCACAAAAAATTGATTTCGTGGCCTAGTCTATGGTACCAGTACCAAACAAGATCTGTTGACAATAGCAATAATATCCACACATACCATTTTGTAGAAATATCAAAAATTGCATAATTTAAATACACCCAATCGTACACCTGATAAAAACTTGCCGCAATAAATAAGTTCAATAACCTTTCGGCAATACCTACACTAAAATTTGCAACCGTACTTTCATATTTAAATATTTTCGCTTTTTTTTGGTGCTGAGCGATCCTAAACTCAATAAATACAAAAATAAAAAACGCTGGAATAGCAAATGCAAGGTAGTTTACCGTCATAACTTTTGTGGTCTTTTTTAGTTTAACGGAACAAACTTAAATATATTCTATTAAATACATAGATTTTATAGAATATATTATTACACCTAAATTACTTCGATCTTCATTTAATGTTTGTTGTTTTAATTTATTTGTAGAACTTCGAAATTATAAATACACAATTATGGCTACAGATAAAAAAGCTGAAAACAACAATATATTATCTATTGATATAGGCGGCACAAGCATTAAAACAGTTCTTTTGGATGAAAGCGGAAATATGCTTACCGAATATTTAAAAAGCAAAACCCCACCAGAAGCTACTCCAAAGGATATTGTTTCTGGAATTATAGAGTTGATTAAGCCTTTTCCTGTTAGCTACAACCGCGTATCGATCGGTTTTCCCGGTTATGTTAAAAACGGAATTGTTAAAACCGCCCCTAACCTGGCAAAAAACAAATGGGCAGATGTTGATCTCGCTCAGCGTGTTGCTAACGAGTTAGGTAAATCGGTACGTTTGGTAAATGATGCCGATCAACAAGGCTTAGGTGTAGTTGAGGGCAAAGGCTTTGAAATTGTTTTCACAGTAGGTACAGGTTTTGGAACAGCTTTATTATTCGATGGAGAATTACTACCGCATTTAGAACTTGCCCATTTCCCGATCAGCAAGGAAGAAGACTATGACGATTATATCGGAAATAAGGCTTTTGAAAAAATCGGGACTGAGCGCTGGAATAAAAGGCYCAAAAAAGTAATCGAAATCTACAAAACGGTTTTCAATTATGATACCTTATATATTGGTGGTGGCAATTCTAAACAAATAGACTTTAAACTGGAAAGCAATATTAAAATTGTAACCAACAGAGACGGGATTAAAGGTGGTGCTAAACTCTGGAAACTGGCCGACAAGTACAATATCTTTACAGTTGAGCCTAAAAAATAATAATCTTTATTACAATCTTTTAACAACAATAGCTGCAATATTAATTTGTAAACCCTAATTTTGGGTGCATTATAAAAAATAAAAAATGGCAAATAACGATTCGAAAAAATATAAATTGGGAATGATCGGTTTAGGCACAATGGGCCGGAACTTATTATTAAACATGGCTGATAAAGGCTTCTCTGTAACAGGTTACGATAAAGACAGGAAAATGATCTCGAAACTTGAAGAAGAAGGCAAGAAACACAATTTAGAAGGATTTGACGATATTGAAAGCTTTATTTCTAGCTTACAAACACCACGTACATTAATCTTATTAGTACCAGCCGGACCAATTGTAGATAGCGTTATTGCAGAACTAAAACCACTTTTAAGCAAGGGCGATATTATTATCGATAGCGGAAATTCACATTTTACCGATACCAACCGCCGTGTTGACGAACTGGAGAAAGATGGTTTACATTTCTTCGGAATGGGTATTTCTGGTGGTGAAGAAGGTGCACGTTTTGGTCCGAGTATGATGCCAGGTGGCGATAAACAGGCTTATAACGTAGTTAAAGATGTTTTTGATGCTGTAGCGGCAAAAGTTGGAACCGATCCATGCGTAACCTATATTGGCCCTGGTGCTTCTGGCCACTTTGTTAAAATGGTGCACAACGGAATTGAGTATGCCATTATGGAGCTTATTGCCGAGGTTTATGGCATCCTTAAAAATGGCTTAGGCTATTCAAACGATGATATATATAAGGTTTTCAAAAAATGGAACGAAGGCAGATTGCAATCCTTCTTATTGGAAATTACTGCCGAAATCTTTCTTTTTAAAGATACAGAAACGCAAAACAATCTTTTAGATCAGATTAAAGATGAAGCACGCTCAAAAGGCACCGGAAAATGGACTTCGGAGGTTTCAATGGAACTTCAGTTACCTGTACCAACCATTAACGAAGCTGTTTCTAACCGTGATTTATCTAAATTCAAAAAACTAAGGGTTTCTTTAGAAGAGGCTTTTGGCAAAAAAGACACCAAAATTGCTGTTACTATTGATGAACTGGAAGATGCATTTTACTTCTCTATGATCAGTGCTTATGCACAGGGTATGCATTTACTGGTTCAGGCTTCAAAAGAATACCAATACGATTTACAGTTACAGGAAATTGCTAAAATCTGGCGTGGTGGCTGTATCATCAGGGCTAAATTTTTAGAAGATATTTATCAGGCTTACGATAAAAACAACGCTTTAGAACATCTATTCGGGGATGCGGGTATCCAGAACATTATCAAAGGTACTTTAGCTGGTACACGCAAAACAATTAGTGCATGTATCAATTCTGGTTTGGGTATCCCTGCATTTGCGTCTACGCTAACCTATTTCGATACCATTACCACAGCTAGAATGCCTTCTAACTTAATCCAGGCACAAAGAGATTTCTTTGGAGCACACACCTTCGAGCGTATCGATAAAGATGGTGTTTTCCATGCTGATTGGAATAAATTATCATAACCTATTAGATTCACGAACAAGAACATAAAATGAAAACCAAAACCGCATTAAACCCTACCATTTTTGTAATATTTGGTGGAACAGGTGATTTAAACAAAAGAAAATTAGCACCTGCCCTATATAATTTATTTATTGAGGGTTACATGCCAGATAAATTTGCCGTTATTGGTACCGGTAGAACCGAATTTACCGACGATAGCTACAAAGCTGCTTTAGAAGATGCTGTAAACCAGTTTTCTCGCAGCGGAAAAGTAAAAAAAGAGAAATGGGACGATTTTGCAAAGACTATGAGTTACTGTCCTACCGATTTTGCCCAGCCAAAAACTTTCGAAAACCTTAAAGCAACTGTAGAAAAATATCAAAAAGAATTTGGAGTCGGAACACAGGTAATTTTCTATCTGGCAGTTGCGCCTAATTTCTTCCCGATTATTGCTGAATGTTTGCAGAAATATAAACTTACACAAGATGAAGACAATAGCCGTATCGTTATCGAAAAACCTTTCGGCCATGATTTAGAATCAGCAAAAGAACTGAATACATTATTGAGCACCATTTTTACCGAAAAGCAGATCTATCGCATCGATCATTATTTGGGTAAAGAAACTGTACAAAACATGATGGCTTTCCGTTTTGCCAATGCATTGTTCGAGCCGTTATGGAACAGGTCTTATATCGATCACGTTCAAATTTCGGTAACCGAGCAGTTAGGCGTGGGCGATCGTGGAGGTTATTATGAAGGTTCTGGTGCTTTAAGAGATATGATTCAGAATCACCTGTTGCAATTGCTTTGTTTGGTTGGAATGGAAGCGCCAATTAATTTTGATGCTGATGAAATCAGGAACCGTAAGGTGGAGGTTTTAAGAGCAATGCGTCCTTTTTCTGCCGAAGATATCCGTTTTCATACTGTTCGGGGTCAATATAGTAAAGGTTGGGTTGAAGGTAAGGAAGTGCCTGGATACCGTCAGGAAAAAGGTGTTGATGCACATTCTAATACAGAAACTTTTGCTGCTGTTAAATTCCATATCGATAACTGGAGATGGCAAGGTATTCCTTTCTATTTAAGAACTGGAAAACGCTTAAACCAAACTTCATCTTTAATTACCATTCAATTTAGAGATGTTCCGCATCAGATTTTCTCATCAGGCGTAACCGAAAACTGGCAACAAAACAGGTTAGTAATCAGCATACAGCCAGAAATGAGTATCCGTATGCAGGTACAGGCCAAAAGACCTGGATTGGATATGGTATTGAATCCTGTTGATATGATTTTCGATTATAAAGGAACTTACGAGGGTGATACCCCTGAGGCTTACGAAACCTTATTATTAGATGCCATGATGGGCGATCAAACCTTGTTCATGCGTGGCGACCAAGTGGAAGCAGCATGGGAACTGGTCATGCCGATTTTAAATACTTGGGAAAGCAAAAAATCAATCAACTTCCCTAACTACCCTGCCGATAGCTGGGGACCAGAAGAAGCTGAAGCACTTATTGCAAGAGATGGTTTCCACTGGTTTAACCTGCCATTGAAGAATAAGGAATAAATTTTTACTCAGGTCGTCACCCTGAACCGAGCCTTAGCGAGCTCACCGAAGGTAATTTGTTTCAGGGTCTTTTTAATAAATAGATGCTGAAATAAATTCAGCATGACGGCTCTTATTAGTTATA
The DNA here is from genome assembly GCF_056399685.1 of Pedobacter sp. 01N416. Taxonomy (NCBI): domain Bacteria; kingdom Pseudomonadati; phylum Bacteroidota; class Sphingobacteriia; order Sphingobacteriales; family Sphingobacteriaceae; genus Pedobacter; species Pedobacter sp. 01N416. The sequence goes on along the minus strand of NZ_JBFTRT010000312.1, from coordinate 179 downwards.
AAAATGAATCTACTCATATACAAAACATTAGAAGAACTAAACCAGGATCTGGCAGATTATGTAATTAAAATTGCAGAAATGTCTATCGAAGAAAACGACCGCTTTAATTTCGTATTAACTGGCGGCAGTTCTCCTAAAGCACTTTATCATCTTCTGGCAACAGAAGGTCAGCACAGAAT
>NZ_JBFTRT010000311.1:0-5663 GCF_056399685.1 Pedobacter sp. 01N416 | reverse complement strand
TCTAAATAGTTTCTCGAAATAATAAAAGATCTGTGAATCTGAATAAATGAATTGTTATTCTTAAGTATTTCTTTAATTTTTGTAAGGGTTATATGCGCGACAACAGTTTTCTGAGTAGTATATATTGAAATGTAATTCTGAATACTTTCAATTGCTATAATTTCATCAAACCTGATTTTTACCAATTTTGACTTATCATTTTTACTTTTAATAAAGAAGTACTGATCATCAACTTTTTTCTTTTCCTGGATCGGGAGAATACGTCTGCTTTGTAATTTATGCAGTACTGTAGCAAAATGGCCAAGAGAGAAAGGTTTGAGGAGAAAAGCATCAGCCTCGATTTCAAATGCATCCAGTGCATATCTGGAATGGGCTGTTGTAAAAATCAGGTTTCTTGTTTTATTGCGGATAATCTTTGCTAAATCTATTCCCGAAAGGCCTGGCATTTCGATATCCATAAAAACAATATCAAGATTATCTCCTGAAATAATGTGGTTCATTGCTTTAATGGGGTCGGTAAAACTTTCTAAAAGTTCATAATCGTCAAGGGTCGTGAGATAATCACATAGTAGTTCAAGGTTTGCGGGATCGTCATCGACCGCAATACAGTTAAATTTCATATAGAGAGCACTTTAAAGTTCAAATATAATAATCTGTAGGCTACGATTGACAAAAAAAGAGGTTTCATCATACATTTTATCGTATTCGTGGTATCATAATACCACTTACGTGTAATGGAAGCGCTTAGCTATATAAAATCTCTTTTTTTTCTATCATCTTCGATCCGGAGTTCTCAAGCTCCACCACAAACAAACTAATTACTGGATAGATCGATCATTAAACGTATAAAAATGAGTCGGCCTATAGTAAATATTTTCTTATGTAATGGGTAGTAATGCACAGTCAGTTTATGTTGAATGTTGCAGTTGTTTGTACTATGGTATAAAAGCGAAAAAATAAAAATAATGATGAACCAAACCCGTTTCTGTACTTTTTCTGGCAAACAGCTTAAAAGTTTTTTGTCAATCATTTTTTTGATCCATATCCACATTTTTTGCTTTGCTCAAACCTTTGAGGCAGGTGTGCATATACCTGCAGTGGCTTACAATCCTCCGGATCGATTTAATTACTTAGGTAAAGATGTATCTCATTACGGTTTAGGTTGGTATGGCGAAGAAAATGGTGTTCCTCCCTATGCTTATTTATCAGGATTTCAGGGGATAAAACTATTTACGCAGGGTATTCCCCGCTTTCATTTGGATGGGGCAGGTAACCTTGGGCTTGGCACCATGAACGCTAATGCCAGGTTGCATGTAAATGGTACCGGTATCTTCGAGGATAATGTGAAAATACTGGCTAAATATGCTGCATGGGGCGAGGGCTTATTGATTGTAAAACCAAATGGCTGGGCAGGGTTACGCCTTGCCAAAAACGATCCCTCCAGTGGAGATTATAACGGAAACTGGGCATTGGGCTATACCGATTACTCTGGAAATGACTTTACTATAAGCAATCAGTATAACAATGTTCAATATAACGACATTTTTCATATCCGTGCAGATAACCGCTTTGTTGGGATTGGTACAGCCAACCCAACGTCAAAATTAGAGATAGCGGGCGGTGATCTCTCTGTTTCGGGGAATTTAATGGTATCAACAGGTAATATTACAGGAGGTGGGATAAAACTAGCTGATGATGGGGATATTGTTGACCTGAATGATGGGTGGGCCACTCATCGCTTTAGTAATGGCTTAAGAATTACAAATGCAAATAGTGGGGGAGATCCAGTCATCCAGCTTGCCAATAACAGTATCATTCCAAGTTATTTCAACGTAGGTAAGGTAGGTATTGGCACTGTTAATCCATTGGGTTTACTACATCTCAATGGCGCCTATGCGACAACAGATGGTGGTAATAACTATCAGTTTGCTGGTACTGGCTTAATTGTGCAGGCGAATACAGGCGGTAGAATAGCCGATAGAGGTGCACAGATAGAATTTGTTGTGCCTGCTTCGGTTGATGGAAGTAATCCCTGGGGCCAGGGAAGGATTATTACAGTAGCGGGAAATAGTAACAATGGCGATGCTACAGGCAAAATGATTTTGGGAACGCGTAGGTCATTTAGTAAAAATGGTAAACCTGTCGAATGGTTTTATGGCGATGATATTGTAATAGTGGGCAATGGCAACGTTGGTATTAATACCCTAAATCCAACAGAAAAATTAGCGGTTAACGGCAAAATCAAAGCCCTTGAAATCCGCGTTGATGCACATGATATGCCTGATTACGTTTTTGAAGAGGGGTATGAGGTTGGAACGTTGGAGGAGTTGGAAAGTTATATTAAAAAGAACAAACACCTGCCCGAAATACCGAGTGCTATTGAAGCTGAAAAGAATGGATTGGAACTGGGAGAAATGAATAAACTGCTACTCAAAAAAATTGAAGAACTCACCTTGTATATCATTGAAGAGCACAAGCTAAATGAAAAACGGGGAGACTTATTGGATGCCCAACGTTTAAAGATCACTGAATTGGAGAAAACACTAAAATCCTTTAAGAAATGAAATTCACATCTCGCATAGCTTCAATGTTTGCGCTAATGGTTGCCTTTTCACATCAGGCATATGCTCAAAACACTTTTCCAGGCTCTGGCCCTGCAGGAGTAAATACTTTAAGCCCTGCTGGTCATTTTCAGGTAAAAGGAGACTCCTGGTTTGATGCTAATGCCCGCATTCTTCTAACCAATAATGCAACAGATTATGGTCGCACTACATTTATGCTTACAGGTCGTTTTCAGGATCTGAATGATGCATGGAGCTTTGGTTCGGGTGCCAGAAATGCCATTGTATTTGCCCAGAATGAATCGGGTTCAGGGCTTAATATGGGCGCTTTAGGTGATGAAAAGTTTTCCCTTCAATTAGAAGGAAATTCTCGCTCGCTTGGTTTTCTATCGAAACAAATGGGAAATACGCCTAATATGGTGATGAGCCAAAACGGTTATATTGGTATAGGAAGTGTTAGTCCGCGTGAGAAGCTCGACATATGGGGAGGTAGGTTTTCGATAACAGGAGATGATCATAATGGTACGGCACTGATTACTACTTATAATGGTCTGGCGCTTTATTCCAACAATCAATTGTCTAATGGGCTTTCCATTAGTCCTGATGGAAATATCGGCATCGGTACTGGCACGGCATATGCAGGTGCAAGGTTACATATACATGGTGGTGCTATGGTATTGGGTAGCAATAGCATTATTCATAATACAGATGGCTATTTGAGCTTGGGGAATGTGCTGGCGAATTCTTCCCCAGTAAGTAGCGATTGGGCCAGTAAAACCACCTTACTGCTCAATGGTCAGGATTATTCTACCATCGGTTTTCATGATTCTGGATCAAGGGTAGATTTTATCCGTGTGGGCAATGGGACAATTGAGCTGGGTTATGATGGTGGGTTTGGGGCTCCTAACATCAAGTTTCCCGGTGGCATTTGGAACAGTGCGGGGAATGTTGGTATAGGAGTAAGCAATCCCACCGAAAAACTTTCGGTTAACGGTACGGTCAAGGCCCGCGAAATACGCGTAGATGGACAGGGTGCACCTGATTATGTTTTTGAAGAAACCTATCAGAAACTTTCACTTGCCGAGGTTGAAAAATACATCCGTTTGAACAAACACCTTCCTGAAGTACCTTCTGCAAAAGAATTAGAGCGTGACGGAATGGCCGTTGGTGAGATGAACAAAATCTTACTTAAGAAAATTGAAGAGCTTACCCTGCACCTGATCGAACACGAACGCAAAATGAACGAGCAGGCCGAAGTATTGGTCAGGCAGCAAAAGGAAATATCCGAACTTAAAGGAAAGATCAAATGAAACATTTATACATTTTAATCTTAGTGCTCTTTAGCGGTATGAACTTATCTGCCCAGCAGTTCAGTTTACCTGCCGATGGAAAATGGTATCTGGTGGCTAAAGTTGGTGGTTTGCATAGCGAATTTGAGTACACCTATAAACATACCACAGCACATAAGCCTTCATTGGTATCGGGTAGGATCCAGTTTATCAATTCACAGAATTTTTCTATTCAGGAGCATCATAGTATGGGCTATGCAGCATGGCTGCAACCGCAGTTTGCACTATTAAATTTTGGAGGAGAAAGCCAAATATGGGTAAAAGCGGCAATAGGTGCAGATCTGGGGGTTTTTAAAGTGAGCAACTTTTTAGCAGGCTCATTGGAACTCGGTTCTATCAGTGACGACAACTTGAATGATAACGGTGCCATAGTGACCATCTTTAATACGATAAGAGACAATGCCCATACTTATGTTGGCAACCTGAACGTGATGGATGGGAGTGTAGGTATAGGGACTGATCTGCCCGCCGAGAAACTAACAGTAAACGGAAAGATCAGGGCAAGAGAGATCAGGGTTGATGTTGATGCAATGCCTGATTATGTTTTTGCGCCAAAATATGAGCTGCTACCCTTACCTGAGCTTGAAAAATTTATACAAGTGTACAAACACCTACCTGAGGTTCCTTCGGCCAGWGARGCAGAAAAGAATGGAATTGAACTTGGTGAGATTAACAAAATTCTACTCAAAAAGATCGAAGAACTTACGCTGCATCTGATAGAAAAGAATAAAGCTTTAGCTGCACAACTGGCAGATATTAATATACTTAAAAAGAATACAACGGATCAACGTGAAATGCTTTCAGCATTACAAGAACAAGTTAAACAAATATTAGCAAGACAATCTAAAGGAAAATGAAGAAGTATTTAATTTATCTGATAATAACCTTTAGTTGTGCATGGCAATTGCGTGCACAGGCTCCGATCATTACTACAGGAGTAACCATCAAAGACGCGTACGATAATGTGCTTATTAGCAAACAGGGAGATTTTGTAAATCAGCTTATCGGTACCTATGCAGGCTGGGATCCGGAGGCAATTTTTGTTGGCGGTTACAATGCTTCTTCGGTTTACAACGCCACTTCCACCAAGAGAATTTACCTCGGTGGACCGCTATCTGGCACTTATTTTTTGGCAATGGACATTCCTTCTGGAAACCTTGGACTTAATGTCGGTAATCCACAGAGTTACTTCCACGGAGGGAACAATAAAGTTTTTGAAATATTGAACCCAAATACGGAATTCAACAGCCAGTCCCATCTCATACTCAGTAACAATTCAACTTTAAGTGGCTCATCTGCTGGGAGCATAAGCTGGGTTGCTAAAAATGCACAATTTAATAAGGGGATGGCTTATATAGGTGCTCAACTTATGGATGATGCTACCAATGATGCCCGCGCCAGGCTACTTTTTGCCACTTCTAATGGTGCGCAGCCAAATGTTAGAATGGTTATTGATCCTGTAGGGAATGTTGGGATTGGTACTTTTAATCCTGAAGATAAGCTTACTGTGAATGGGCGCATTAAGGCAAACGAAATCAGGGTGAATGGACAGCAAACGCCTGATTACGTGTTTGAACCCGACTACCAAAATCTTTCGCTATCAGAACTAGAATCATACATAAAAAAATATAAACACCTACCCGAGATTCCTTCGGCCAGTGAAGCAGAAAAGAATGGAATTGAACTGGGCGAGATGAACAAACTCTTACTCAAAAAGATCGAAGAACTCACGCTCCATCTGATTGAACAGGGC
>NZ_JBFTRT010000310.1:0-5670 GCF_056399685.1 Pedobacter sp. 01N416 | reverse complement strand
GCTTTGCCTAATCAGCTTAGGAAAGCTACCGAAAATTTGACTGAAAAAGAATTAAACCAAACTTATCGCCCCGAAGGTTGGACGTTGAGGCAAGTTGTTCACCATATTCCTGATAGCCACATCAATGCTTATATCCGTTTTAAACAAGCCATTACCGAAGATGTTCCCATAATCAGGCCATATTACGAAGAACGCTGGGCCGAAACGGGGGAAGCAAAAAATGGAAATATCAAATTATCTATTGATTTATTGTCTGCTTTACACCAACGTTGGGTTGCTTTTTTAAAAACATTGAAACAGGAAGATTATCAGCGAAAATACATTCACCCGGCTCAGGGAAAAGAACTTACATTAGCAAACATGTTGGGTATGTACGCTTGGCATGGAAAACATCATTTGGCACATATTACAAATACGATAGCAAAATGAAAAGAATTCGTTTAATTTTTATGTCCTTAATCCTTATTGGGTTTTGCACTAATGTTAATGCACAAAAAAATCCTTCAAAAACCTTTGCTTTCATTTTAGGTTCATGGGAAATACAAACGCCAAAAGGAAAAATTATAGAGCAGTGGGTGCAAAATTCAGATAAAACACTCAGCGGCAAAAGCTATCGAATAAATGCCAAAGGTGATAGTTTGCTTACCGAAACCCTTAAGATCAAAAAGATTGGAAAAGATACTTTTTACTGTTCAACTGTAACAGGGCAGAACGAAGGAAAAGAAACTTGTTTCAAACTTATTACTACGAAAGATGAGACCTATGTTTTCGAAAATAAAACACACGATTTTCCGCAGAGAATAGTTTACCAAAATCAGGGAAAAAAGGATTTACTCGCCTGGATTGAAGGCGAGCTTAATGGTAAAAGCCGAAAATCGGAGTTTAGGTACAAGCGGCAATAGTTTACATCAAAATCAGCATCGCTGCACTCATCGCAATCATAATAGCATCTTCAACAATGGTTACGGTACTCATGGGTAAGTTAAAAACCGCACCTAAACAGGCACACTGAATCTTTTTCTTGTTTAAAACACTTTCCAAAACACCAAGGATGCTTACCGTCATTACAATTAGTGTAGCCCAGTTTACAACTACGGGTGATAGGTTTAATGCAAAAGATAAGCCTAATCCAAGTTCGATAAAAGCATAGATGTAACCCCACGCACCAAATTTTTTGGCTACGATATCGTACATGGCATAACTTTCGGCAAAAGCTTTCAGATTAAGCATTTTAAAGAAAGAGAAGGTGAGGAAGAAACCCGCCATAAAAATGCGCATGAACACCATGAAATTAATTCCCGTAGATTGCCACGAAACCACAAGTGATATGGCGGTAACATATCCGAATATCAATAAAATGGGTTTATAAGTTTCGGCCCACGATTTTGCTTCTTCAAGTGTTTCGATATGGTGGGCGGCAGAAATTTGATATTTGCTGTCTGTGCCACCCAAAGCTTGTTGGAGTATATCTAAGCCAATATGTTTATCCATGCTAATGGTGGCAGAATTGGTATCTTTCGAAACCTCAACAGAAGTTACATCTGGTAAAACGAGCAGGTTACTTTTTACTTTATTTTCGCAACCGCCACAAGTCATGCCGGTAAGTTGATAGGTGTGTGTCATGATTAAAATCTTTATACAAATTTACCGCTTCATAGGGCCATAAGCGTTACAGAATAATCATAAAGTTTTATAGAATTTTATATTGCTGTCATTCTGAACGCAGTGAAGAATCCTTATCTGTGAAGGGCTGGTTGTCATCGGCTGCAGATGCTTCGTGCCTCAGCATGACAGTGATTTTTATCCCACCAAAACCGAAGTCATGGTTAACGAACCACCAACCGCTTTGTCATTAAAGAAAGAAACCTCTTCCTTCTCATTTTTCATTCCAAGGGTATAAATGAGCGGTAAATAATGCTCTGGGGTAGGGATGGCCAACATCGCATCGGTACCTAGGTTACGATAGTTGATCAAAGGTTTATGGTCGCCGTTGGCAATTAAATTTTTAAACTTATCGTTCATTTCAATTGCCCAATCATAACCGCCACCATTAATCATTTCCCAGCTTAACATGCGGAGGTTGTGTACCATGTTTCCGCTGCCCAAAACCAATATCCCTTTTTTACGGAGCGCATAAATTTCTTTGGCAATTTCGTAATGCTGTTCAGGCGATTTGGTATAATCGATACTTAATTGTAAAACTGGAATATCGGCATTTGGGTACATGTGTTTTACCACTGTCCAGGTGCCATGATCCAAACCCCAGTCATGGTCTAAACCAACGGGAGTAGAATGGATTAAATTCGGAATTTCTGCAGCCAGTTTTGGATCGCCGGGTGCCGGATATTGTACATCGAATAATGCCTGTGGAAAACCGCCAAAATCGTGAATGGTGCTCGGGAAATCCATAGCCGTAACGAAGGTTCCGTGTGTGTACCAGTGTGCCGATACCACCAACACTGCTTTTGGAATGGGAATGTTTTTTGCCAGTTCTGCCCAACTCTGGCTAAACTCATTATTTTCGATACCGTTCATGGGTGAACCGTGACCGATAAAAAGTGCAGGCATCAGCTCGGTTTGAGGTAAGCGCTGAGTAAAACTTCTGAATTGAGATAGTGTAGACATGATACAGTGTTTGTCATGCTGAGCTTGTCGAAGCACCTATATGCATTTCGACAGGCTCAATGTGACAGATTTTATAGTGAAATATTTGCCAGAATCATTATTAATAAATGACGATCTCTTCAATTATTTCCCCTGAACAAATTCAAGGTTTAATTTAATGGCTACATCTTTTGCAACGCCGGCACCAGTTGGATCATATTTAATGTTATAATCTAAACGGTTTACGGTCGTTGTAGCACCAAATCCGGCTTTAGTGTTTCCTTGTTGATCTTTAGCCGTACCACCATAAACTACAGCAAATTTTACATCTTTGGTTACATCACGGATGGTTAACTTTCCACTTAACTCATAGTTGTTTCCACTTAATTTTTTGAAAGAAGTGCTTTCGAACTTCATCGTAGGGTAAGTCACCACATTAAAAAAATCGTCAGTTTTTAAGTGTCCGTCTCTCATGTCAACTCCAGTTGTAATGCTGTTTACATCAACGCTAAAGCTGATTTTAGCATCCGTCAAATCTGGTTTAGAGGCCGTAACCGTTCCGTCGAATTTTTTAAAAGAACCGTCAACGAAAGAAATACCCATGTGTTTAACCGAAAAGTTAACAAATGAATGCATCGGATCTATTTTCCAGCTTGTTTGTGCAAATGATGCCACACTGATTGAGGCAGCGATCAGAAATAAGAATAATTTTTTCATACCTAGTAAATTTATTTAACTGCAAAGTTAGCACAGAATCAGTCGGTTAGTCTTGATTTATGGTAAGAAATTAGCACTGGGTTAATCGGTTAACTGTTTAAATTGGTTAATTGTTAACTGAAAACCACCAACTGGCTTATGGATAATGTTTTTATGGCCGTATGGTTGATGGACAATAGCCTTTACGTTTTTTGGCCATCAACCATGATCTATTTAACCATTGACCATGGGCTATTCTCTAATCCGCCATCCATTTTACCTCTTCCATCAAACCTCATCTAGTGTTTTTCTGCTATCCATTGATGCTGCTTTATAAGCTGAGGGTGTAATTCCGGTTACTTTTTTAAACTGTGCCGATAAATGTGCAACACTACTGTAGTTCAATTGATAGGCAATTTCGCTCAAGGTAAGTTCGCCATAAGTAAGCATCTCTTTTGCTTTTTCTATTTTTTGAGCAATGAAATACTTCTCGATGGTTTGGTCTTCCACCTCCGAAAAAATGCTGCTTAAGCTCGTGTATTCCAATTTTAACAGCTTGCTGAGATAGGCAGAAAGATTGATTTTTAATGGCTCTTGGGTATAGTGTACCAGATTAATAATGGCGGTTTTAATCTGCTCTGCAATCTGGGTTTTCCTATCCTCAAGTAATTCGAACCCAAAATGAGTCAAATTATCCGATATCTTGATTTTATCCTCCGGAGAAATGTTTTCAGCCAAGGTAACCTCGCCAAGTTCAACCAATAATGGTTTAAAGCCGAGCTTTTCCAGCTCAGCTTTAACCACCATTTTACAACGGTTGCATACCATGTTTTTGATATGCAGCTTCATTAGTTCGATTTTATGGTTTCAGAAACGTCACCGCAATCAAACATCATACTTCCATAATAAGGATTTTCGATGTTCTCTTTTTCGTTTAACCAGCTTGCCTTAGCCATTGGACAGTGTTGAACGTAAACAGTTTTACTATTAAATTTTAGCCCCTTTAAGGTTTTGATCATGGCATAAGAAATTCCTTCAAAAGCTTTTCTCTGTGTTTTAATGTCGTTAGAGCCTGCAAGTTGCGCCGCTTTGCTTTTAATGATGGCYGCTTGTTCCATAAATGTTTTATGCTGATCGGCAGGTAGATCTTTATGGTTCACTGCATTTACTTTTGCCGATAAAATCTTTACTTTTTCGATGGCTAAATCTTTTTTGTCAGTTGCTAAAGCATTTTTTACATCGTAATAAGCTGTTAGCGCCTGATTTAAGGCTACATCTGTTTTGCTTTGTGCATAAGTTAAAGCTGTTGTTGCGATTGTTATGATGGCAACTATTCCTAATATTTTTTTCATCTGTTGTATATTTTTTTTAATGGTGATGAAGCGATCATGGTTTTAATTCGGTAAAATTAATCTGAAAAACCATGATGGTTTCATGTTATTTATTTTAAAACGTTAAAGAAATTAAATTCTGCCCTAAGCAGGTACATATTTTTGGTATATCGGTTATCCATATTTCCCGTCGCCTGAAAACGGTAGCCCAAATCGATACGGGTTGTGCTATTTAAAATCATCTGTATGGCTGGGGCTATATCCAAGTAAGATTGGCCGCTACTTGGATCTGTTTTTCCCAATAACTCTAAATATATGTTAAAGTTTGGCTGCTTGTAATCCTTGTAAACCACAGGCAAAACCAGGTAACCCGATGATAAACTATACGATAACATATTTTTTGGCTGCGGCACTCCGGCAATTTGCCTATCGCTGTTTTCGAAAGCATGTGCATAACCCAAAGTGGTTGATAGTGCCAGTTTGTGCAAAAGCTGCGTGAAAATTAATCCACCCTGTATGCCGCTATTATCACCTTCGAGATTAATATCCCTCGTATAGGTTGGCCTTTTGCTGGTGCTTACCCTCCCAAAAGCTGCTGCCCTAAAGTGGCTATGTGTTTCATCTAATGATAAAAACCGATACTTGGCATAAAGACTTCCACCCTCTAAACGGTACTTTCCATCCATATCAGATAAAAAACCTTGTGCATGCATCATCAGGTTTTTGTTGAATCCGATCATTACTTCAGGAATAGTTCTGCTTACAAAACCCGGATTGTTGAACATGCCTTCATTCGTAATTCTTACACCGATCGATTTGGTTGGCATATTACTGGCAGGCTCGGTAAATACATATAGTTCTTGTGCAAAACCATTTGTATAGGCGCCGATAATCATCAGCGCCAATACGAATATCCTTTTCATCTTAAGAAAGAATTAAATGGTAAATGCGCGTTTTTTTTCCGTTAACTACGCCAGTACCACTCGCATAAGCATCAGAATTAGCTGTTGTTGCTTGTTTTTTAAATGCTGAACCTGAG
>NZ_JBFTRT010000309.1:0-5690 GCF_056399685.1 Pedobacter sp. 01N416 | reverse complement strand
GTATTGGGAAGAAATTATAAAATGGGACTGGAAGAAAACCGGAATCGTAATTGCCCATGCTGAACTAGATTACATTTTACCAATTGTAATGAACGATAAAATTGCTATTCATGTAAAAACATCGAGGATTGGCACTACAAGTTTCGATCTGGAATACCAGATCGTTAAGATAAAAGGAACAGARGAGATCATCTGCAGTAAAGGAAAAACGGTTTGYATTGCGGTTGATTATGCCACGAGTAAACCAACTGCTATCCCAGAAGAGGAAAAGCAAAAAATGCTGGGTTTTGAACAGTTAGAACAATAAAATACTCGTCATGCTGAACTTGTTTCAGCATCTATATACTTGTTACCATTAAGACCCTGAAACAAGTTCAGGGTGACGAGTAAAATTAATCAGGCATAATTTTGCCAGGGTTTAATATTCCCTTCGGATCGAAAACTTTTTTAATACCCCGCATTAAATTAAGATTAATTTCAGAATACTTGATCGGCATAAACTCTTTTTGCACCAAACCAATTCCATGTTCACCAGATAATGTGCCACCTAAAGCAGCTGTTAATTCGAATATTTCGGCAATACCAAATTTGAGTTTGTTTTTCCAGTCTTCATCGCTCATTCCAGCTTTAATGATGTTTACGTGCAGATTTCCATCACCGGCATGACCATAACAAACACTTTCGAAACCGTATTTAGCACCAATTTCTTTGATACCATTGATTAATTTAGGTAAAGCCGCACGCGGAACAACGGTATCTTCTTCTTTGTATACGGAATTGGATTTTACTGATTCGGCCATCGTTCTTCTCATCCGCCACAGTTCTTCTTTTTGAGAAGCAGTATCTGCGAACAAAACTTCTGTACAGTGATGCGCTTCTAAAACAACATTGGTTTTCTCGCAGTTTTTAAAAATATCATCCAAATCATCTCCATCAAACTCAATCATCAATAACGCAGCAACATCATCTTTTAAATCGAACTTAATATCATCAAATTTAATTACCCATTCCACACCTTTTCGCTCMATAAACTCTAAAGCCGATGGTGTTACCCCTGCCCTAAAAATTGCAGAAACCGCTGCGCAGGCATCTTCATTCGTGCTAAAAGAGCCCATCATTAAAACCGATTGACTAGGTTTAGGCAATAATTTGGTAACGATTTTGGTTACCACGGCCAAGGTACCTTCCGAACCGATCATTAGCTGGGTTAAATTATAACCTGATGCATATTTCAAAGTATTTGCACCTGTCCAAATGATATCGCCGTTTGGCAAAACCACTTCGAGATTGAGAATGTATTCACGTATCGTTCCATACTTCACTACTCTTGGTCCACCAGAACCATGGGCTACATTGCCACCAATAAAGCAAGATCCTTTGCTACTTGGATCAACTGGGTAAAGAAGTCCTTTTTCGGCCACAGCATTGATGAATTCTTCGGTAATTACACCCGGTTCAACAGTTGCCTGTAAGTTTTCGGTATCAATATCTAAGATAGCTTTAAACTTTTCCATTGATAAAGAAACACCACCATAAATCGGCAGGGCGGCACCGCTTAAACCCGTACCACCACCACGCGGTGTTACCGGAACATGATGAGCGTTACAGATCTTAAGTAAAGCGGAGACTTCTTCTGGAGAAGTTGGTTTCACCACAATTTCGGGCTGATAACGCAAGTCTTCCGTTTCATCGTGACTGTAATTATCTAAACTTTCTACATCAGTAAAAACTTTATCTGCTCCTATTGCAGCCTTAATTTCTGCTAAAATTTCGGGATTGATCTTCGTAAAATTCATTTTATTTTGCTGATGTATAAGATAATTTAACAAAAGAATGCCCAATTTGACCGGGCATAGGTGGATTTAGTTTTTTCATACTCACATTAACCATTTCAACAAAAGGATACAATTCGATAACTTTCGAAATGATATTCTTTAATACCGTTTCTAAAAGCTTTTGAGTGTGTTTCATTTCTTCCATGATGATGTGATTCAGATCCTCATAATTAACCGTCTGTGCCAGTTCATCATCAAAACCCTGCGGGGTAAATTCTGTTACTAAATCTACAACAAAATGATTTCCAATAAGTTGCTCTTCCGGGTAATAACCATGTAGGGCAAAGCATTTAACATCTTTTAAGGCTACGGTTTGTTTAAAATGGCTCATGTATGTTCTGTAAGCTGCAAAATTAAATTTTTATTCATGAATATAATGCCCATTGCCGTAAATTGTTACCTTTGAAATGAACGCGATTTCTTAACCAGATAACACGAAATTACATGAGCAAATCAGCAAAAAAGGACCTTTATGAGGCACCAGACTATTATTTATTGGACGAATTGTTAACCGATGAGCATAAATTAATTCGTGCAACGGCCAGAGATTGGGTAAAAAAAGAAGTAAGTCCGATTATTGAAGATTATGCGCAAAAAGCAGAATTTCCAAAACACCTAATTAAAGGTTTGGCTGATATTGGTGCTTTCGGACCAACTATCCCGGTTGAATATGGTGGTGCTGGTTTAGATTATACCGCTTATGGGATTTTGATGCAGGAAATTGAACGCGGTGATTCTGGTATCCGTTCTACAGCCTCTGTGCAAGGTTCGTTGGTGATGTATCCTATTTATGCTTATGGTACTGAAGAACAACGTAAAAAATACCYACCAAAACTGGYGAGTGGCGAAATGATGGGCTGTTTTGGATTAACAGAACCTGATCACGGCTCTAACCCTGGCGGAATGGTAACCAATATCAAAGACGCAGGAAGCCACTACATTTTAAACGGTGCCAAAATGTGGATCAGCAATGCACCATTTGCCGATATTGCAGTAGTTTGGGCAAAAGACGAATCTGGAAAAATAAGAGGATTAGTTGTGGAACGCGGAATGGAAGGTTTTTCTACCCCTGAAACACACAACAAATGGAGTTTACGTGCTTCAGCTACAGGCGAACTTGTTTTCGATAACGTTAAAGTGCCAAAAGAGAATATTTTTCCCGAAATCAGCGGATTAAAAGGTCCATTGGGTTGTTTAAATCAAGCACGTTATGGCATTGCCTGGGGAGCTTTGGGTGCAGCTATGGACTGTTATGATACCGCTTTGCGTTACTCAAAAGAGCGTGTACAGTTTGGAAAACCCATTGGTGGTTTCCAGTTACAGCAAAAGAAACTGGCCGAAATGGTGACCGAAATTACCAAAGGGCAGCTGTTGGTTTGGCGTTTGGGCGTATTAAAAAGTGAAAACAGGGCTTCTGCAGAACAAATATCGATGGCTAAAAGAAACAGTGTAGAAATTGCATTGGACATCGCCCGTAATGCCCGCCAAATGCTTGGCGGAATGGGAATTACCGGAGAATATTCGATTATGCGCCACATGATGAACTTAGAATCGGTAGTAACTTACGAGGGTACACATGATATACATTTACTGATCACCGGAATGGATGTAACCGGATTAAACGCATTTAAATAAACTATTAATTAATAATATGCTAAATAAAAACGCTCTCAAAAAACTTATTCTACTTGTTTTAGCTTTTTGGATCAATATATCTTTTGCTCAAAAAAATAATTTTTTCATTTCCAAAACTGAGCCACAGTGGCTACAAAAAGTAAAAACTGTTGATAAACGGCCGGCAGCAAGGGATGTTCAGGATGGCTGGTATTTATTTCTTTATGAGCAACAAACCAATATAGAAACATCCGAAGAATACGAGCATGATATCCGTGAGATTATTTCAGATACAGGTGTACAAAATGGCTCTGAAATATCGGTTACATTTGATCCATCTTACCAGAAACTTGTTTTTCATAAGATAATTATCTGGAGAGATAACAAACCTATTGATAAACTTAACGCCAGTAATTTCAAAATTATCCAGAATGAGAAAGAGCTCAATAAATTTATTTATAGCGGAACATTTAATGCTTATTTGATTTTAGATGATGTTCGGAAAGGAGATAGAATTGACTTTTCGTACACCATTACAGGAAAAAATCCGGTTTTCGATTCGCGCTACAGTAACATCATTTATTTTGAAGGTGGAAGTCAAATTTCAAATGTTTATGCTAGCCTGCTTTTTAATAAGAAACGCGATATAAAACTCAAAAACTTTAACTTTGTTCCTCCTATAAAAACTACGGAGACGGGTGATTTAAAAATATACCAATGGCAAAGCCAGGTATCTAAAACTTTCACCAGTTACGACTATGAACCCGATTGGTACAACCCTTACGGCCGGGTTCAAATCAGTGAATACCACAGCTGGAAAGACATAGTAGATTGGTCTGTCCGTTTAAACACTTACGACTTAAAAAGTTCAGCCATCCTCAATGCTAAGGTTAAGGAGCTAAAAGCTAAATCAAACAACAATCCAGAACAATATTTACAACTTGCTACCCGGTTTGTACAAGACGAGATCAGGTATATGGGGGTAGAGATGGGACAGTATTCCCATCGCCCAAATTCTCCCGAAAAAGTTTTAAGACAACGCTACGGCGACTGTAAAGACAAGTCGCTTTTACTCGTTTACCTGTTAAAAAATATAGGTATACAAGCCTATCCCGTGTATATAAACACCTATCTAAAGAATAAAACAAAAGAAAGGTTACCCTCAACAGGTGCATTTGACCATGTTGTGGTATTAGTTGAATTCAAGAATAAAAAAATCTGGATTGATGCAACCATGTCTGATCAGCGTGGACCTATAACAGAAAATTATTTCCCTTATTCTGCAAGTGTTCTGGTAATAAAATCTGGCAACGACAAACTTGAAGAGGTTAAAAGTAATCCTAAGGGAAAAATTGATGCCACTTCAATTTTTAATGTACCGGATACAATCCAGGGTAAAAAAGCGACCCTCCAAATTAAAACGGTCTACACACACAATTGTGCCGATCAAATCAGGGCAGATTTAAATAGTGATGGGACAGATAAACTAGAAAAGGATTATTTAAGTTATTATGCAAAATTATACCCTGGTATACAAACCGTAAAAAACATAACTGTTAAAGATGATGAGACTAACAACATTGTYTATTTAACTGAAAATTATGAGATTGACAACATTTGGGTAAGAGACGACTCGCTTTCTAATAGATTTGACATCTATTTTTATGGCGATCTGATTAGCAATGATTTAAGAAAACTCAAAAAATCGCGTGACGTACCGATGGATCTTGTTTATCCATGCAATATCAATCAAAAACTAAAAATCATTTTCCCAGATAATTGGGATCTAAAAGATAATAAATTTAGTATTGATCGATCTAGCTATAAATTTAATTACACACAGAAAAGCGAATCAGATACTTTAACAATAAATTATAGCTATCAAAACTTAACCGATGAAATTTCGGGTGCCGATACCAAGCAATACATTAAAGATAGAAGCAATATAATGGACAAACTGAGCTACAGTTTATATTGGGGTAATGACTATGAGACAGAAAATGAATCGGATTTAAATTACTGGATGGTAACTTTAAGCGTATTTGTTTTCATCATAATGATGGGTGTGTGCGTATTTATCTATACCCGAAAAAGACCGTTTGACCTTGATGAAATAAAAGATGCTCCAAAAATCGGTGGCTGGCTCATTGTTGCAGGCATTGGAATTGTAGTTTTACCCTTTACCTCGCTATTTACCATAATTAAGGCAGAAACATTTAGTCAAAGTGTTTGGGATAACCT
>NZ_JBFTRT010000308.1:0-10566 GCF_056399685.1 Pedobacter sp. 01N416 | reverse complement strand
TAATTAAATAATCGGGACTGAAATAGAAATAGCCATTTTCTTTTAAGTCGTTATCAATTCTGATCCGTTCATTTTTGTAGGTGTCAATATCATAATAATCGCCAACTTTTAACAAGGTTTTATCTTTGTTGGCATTAATGATTTTGGTGAGCGCCCCGGTATCTGGAGGGAAATTAATCTTGTTGATTTTATAACGTTGTCCCGTAACTGCAGTATAGATGGCCTTACCTTTTTTCCCTTTTACAACGGTATCGCCGGTAACATTTGCCTGTAAATAGCCTTCACTAATAAGATAACTGGATAATACATCATTGTTGTATTTCAACTTTACCTCGCTTAATAACACAGGTGGTTCCCCTTGTCTGCGTAGCCAGTTTCTAAAACCCTTTGGTTTTTTGGGTTCTCCTGCAAGATTGTAAATGCCAAGCTTATATTTTATACCCAAAATCGACTTATTGGGGCGTGGTCTTGTTTTAGCTTCAAGGTCGGTTTTAACCTGTTTTTCATTATCAATTTTCCCCGATGAGTCTGGATTGATTTTTACCTCAGCACCGGTATATAAAATCTGCCCTGGTTTTAACGATTTGGTACTGCTGCAAGCCGCCCAAACTAAACAGGCCAGTAAAAATAAAAGCGGTCTAGTTAGTTTTCTCATCTTGTGCTTTCTGTTCAATGTTTCTTATTCTTCTTATTCTTTTCTTTTGAAAAATCTCT
Source organism: Pedobacter sp. 01N416 (assembly GCF_056399685.1). Lineage (NCBI taxonomy): Bacteria > Pseudomonadati > Bacteroidota > Sphingobacteriia > Sphingobacteriales > Sphingobacteriaceae > Pedobacter > Pedobacter sp. 01N416. Next base: position 9,852 of record NZ_JBFTRT010000308.1, on the reverse strand, counting down.
CTAAACTTATTGTAATCTACCACCAGCGTAAAGCCTAAACCTGTTTCAACAATCTGTCCCTGTACAATCATATCGTTCTGGTTTCGGCGGTAGGCCCTTAAACGGTATCGTCCATCAGCAGAAAGCGCATATTCTACGTTCACGTTTCCTGCAATATTGGTCGATTTTTCCCCTGGAGCCTGTGGTCCTTCTAAAGCAAAAGAGCTTCCTACGCTTACGGTTAATCTGTCATTCAACAGTTTTTTCGATAAGCCAACCTCCAGATCTGTTTTTTGCTGCATCGAACCTGTTGAGTAATCTTCGGATGAATTTACACCGAAGTTAAGATCAACACCCTGGATTAAATCGGAGGTTAAATTATTCAATTGTTCCGTTAACAGTTTGCTTACACTCGAACGGGCAAGGGTAGAAACGCCGCCACCGCCGCCGGCCAAGCTTTGAAAAGGATTATTCGCAATAAACCTGTTTAGGGCAAGTAAAGAAAGAACCTGTTTGTTCAACTCACTTTCATCGCGGTTTACATTAATCAATTTGGTGTAAACCTGGCCATTTAAAGCGCCACGTTCATTTTCTGGCAGATCGAGCTTAAATGAAATGGTTGGTTTTAATAATTCCCCTTTTATCATCAAATAAACCTGAAAAGGCAATTTTGTTCTCGCCTCGTAAAGATCTGGCTGGTTTAACAGGTCGATAGGCGCAGCATTAACTTCGTATAAAGCCGTAATATTTGCAGTAGCTGAAGTAGGTTCACCTGTCCAGACAATGGTACTGCCTTTAACCAGTTTAAATTCTTTTTTTACAACAGCCAGCGTTAAATTGTATGAACCATCAACTATTTCATAGCGACCGGTCACGCTAATTTTACCGCTTGGATCCATCGTTACATTTAAGTCTGCATCGCCCCTAACTTTTAAATTATCGCCAGTAGATGCATCTACAACCACATTCAGTTCTGCCTCTGGATCTACTTTTACAGCCGCTACGAGGTTTAAACCTTTAATTGGTGATTTACTGATGCTATCAACTTTTAAAGCTTTTTGTCCGTTAAAAGGAGGTGCATCGGCATCAATAAACTGTACTATACCTTCCTGGTCAATAATCGCCGGATCACTTGAAGGCAAAGCAAAGAAAAACTTTGTGCCCTTATTTACATTAACATTCATGTTTACATCTGGCTGGTTCAAATCTCCGCGTACTTTAATATTGCTGGTTAAGAATACTGTTCCGTAAATCATATCATTATCAGCTGCGGTCGAATTGATTGCCCTGAAATTGTTTGTTCGGATATCTAAACCGAAACGGTAATTTTTAAAATCGGTGGTGTAAACTTTTCCATTGATGGTTGCTTTTTGATTTAAGGAATCAAGGAGTGTAAAATTGTTAAAACTGATGCCTTCGTTTGTGAATGAAATCTTTTCGTTAGGCATGCGGAAATATGAATTTACATAAGCCACATTAAAGCCTGCATTATTGAAAGTTAAATCGCCCAGTATTTTCGGAGCTGTTAGTGCACCTTTAACTGTTAACGCGCCTGTTAAGGTACCAGTACCACGTTTAAGCTGACCTGCAGATAAACTCTCTATATTTTTCATTTCAATCTTATCGATGTTTACCGTAAGATCTAAAGCGCTTTCTGGTGCAGTATAATAGAAGCCGTTAACCCTTAACTCGTGCACCCCAGTTAAAGCAACATTTACCTCAAAGGCATTTTCGGTATTGTTGTTTACGGCCAGGCGTAAAGTGCCCAGTTGATCTTTTTGATAACGCAACTGATCGATGGTTAAATTTGCCTCAAATTTTGGTGTGCTGGCCAAATCTTTAACGTTTGCGGTTCCATTTAATCGACCACCGACCAAAGTGGTATCGGTTTCTGCAAATTTGGTTAAGGTTTCTAATTGGAAATCTTTAAATTCTACTGCCAAGGGCGCATTTGGTTCGGTAGGATTACTATTGATGGAAAGTGATTGACCACTATTACTAATCTGGAACTGGTTAACCAATATGCCTGATGCACCAAATTGAATATAGTTATCTTGCGAAACCACCCATTTTTGATAATCGAGCAATAATTTTTGCGGATCTAAAGTGAATTTGAAATCCTTATTAATCGATTGAAAGGTACCACCAATTACATATTTATTTTTAAGCTTTCTATCTCGCAAGAAGATGTTAACGCCTAAATTATTATTTGAAGCATCGCCACTTACTTCCGTATTAAAGAGTGCAATAGCTGGGCTTTGGAGACTTTTAACCGTTAAACTATAAGCCAGTTTATTGTTATCATTATTGATGTTTAAAACCGTAGTATCTACCTTAAAATCGCCATAAACCACCTGTGGGAAATTCCCTTTAATCTGTAAGCTGTCTTTTTGTGTATCGATTAATCCATAAAACTGCGATTGTTTGAATACCGTTAATTCGGGTACAAATTCCTTTAATAATTTAGAATCGTAAACCTGTACAAAAAACCTTAGCCTTTGGTCGGGAACTTTAGCAACGGTACCAAAGGCGTAGTATTTATTAATTTCGTTGATAATGGCGTCGCCAACTTTGGTGAGCTGGTACTTGCCATCAATTTTTGCTGATAGTATTTCAGATTTTAAGGTCAGCTCGTTTTCTGTCGCAGTTGATTTAGCCCGGATGGAAATCGTATCTACATTGATTTTTTGTTTGTCTTTTACCAATTGTAAGCCCGTAATATCAACCGACCCATTTAAATAATCAGCATCGGCGGTAGCGAGGTCTACTTTAACTATACCTGCTGCACTTAATACCGTTGGACTAAAGTTCAATGCCTGCAGGTTTACCTGCTTTAAGTTTAAATCGGCTTTTACAGCAGGATATTTTCCTGCCAGATTCACTTTAGCATCTAAATTAAAGTTGGCATTGCTATCGGGCATGCTACTCTTAATACTGATGTTCTGATTACTGTAATTCCCGGCAAGGCTTAAATTACGGTAGGTATATTTGTTGTAATAAGCACTAATCACTTTGGCGTTAAACTTTGCATTAATTTTTTTAGGATCGAGTCCTGTGCCTGCCACATTTGCCTTAACCGAAATCCTACCCAGTTTAGGTTGCATTTTTAATAGCCTGCCCACATTAAAGTTGTTTAAGTTAATGTCGGCCTTATAACTTTCCTTACCTTTTGGTCCTTTCATACCGGCTACCAAAATCGCTCCACCCATATCGGTGTTGATATCAGGATGTTTGGTTAAATCCTCCATCGAGGTAAAATTTAATTCAGTCGCATTTTCGATTGAAGTATTAGGTGTTTTTAAAATGAAATTGCTCAGTTTGATCTGTTTGTCGTTATACACCGCATCGCCTCTCAGCTGATCCAGTACAAAACCACTTTTTTCCTTTAACGATCCATTTTTAACATTGGCTTTTATGCCAGCGGCGCTATAACTTACATCACTGGCGCCTAAGTTTAGCTGGGTAATTTTAAGGTGGTTAAAGTCCATGCCTTTAGTGATAGGCTTTGCCCCAATATTATCAAACTGTACATTATTATCGGCCAAACTGATGTTCTTAATAATTAAACCCAAAGGCGATTTTTCGGGAACTACGGTATCTTTAACTTTCTTTAAATCGTTACTTGGTGCAGGTTTAAAAGCAAAAAGGATATTCGATTTATTTAAATGGGCATCATCAACAGCATACTTACTGTTGGTTAAATCTACTTTTAGGTTTACCAGGCCCAGATCGTTTACATCGGCAACGGCTTTGGTGGTCGATAACTGATCGTCGTAATTTACCTTTACCTTACTAAAAATGAAGTTCTGCACTTCTATTAATGGCAGTTTGCCTTGTTCTTTCTCGCTGCTATCAACACTGTTTGTAATGTGCTGCACCAGGTGAACTAGTGGTTTTTGCTGCAGATAACGTAAAGAAGTGTTCACTAAACTTAATTCTTTAATTACGTAGTGCTGATTGGCTAAATCGAAATCTTTGATTTTGGTTTTAAAGGCACCCAGGTATAATTTCACATCATTTCCCGCAACATCATCACGATAGTTAATGCCTATATCTTCAAATGAAACTTTATCGACAGAGAATTTGAGGGTAGAGGTGGTATCTTTTTTTATTTTTTCTTCGGGTTTTTTCTGATCGCTTGCAAAGGCATCCACCAGAAATGAAAAATTAAATGTAGTATCGGGAGTGATGCGCTTCACATTGGCGCGTACATTTTTTAGTTCAATATTATTGATCTCGATGGTGTTTTTTAACAGTTTGAATAAGCTGATATCAACCGCAAGTTTTTCAGCATATAATAAGGTATCGCCCTTACGGTCTTCAATATAAAATTTGTTCAAAACCACATCTTTTGGCAGCGCAATTTTAATGCTCTCTAAACTTACCTCTGTTTTGGTTTTGTTTTTAAGATAGTTAATAGCTTTGTCTTTAACAAAATTCTGAACTGCCGGAATATTTAAAGATAGCGCCAAACCAACAACCAGAATGATGATGGAAGCAATTACCCACAATAAAATTTTTAGACTTTTGCGTACGTATTTATTCAAAGCTAAGCGTGTTTGGTGTTTGATAAATGCCAAAAGCATGCCATTAAAATTAATTTTAAGGCATGTTTTACTAAATAATACAAAAAATAACTTAAATTGTTCGCCCGCTATAAAAATTTAATATTGGCGGTTTCCTAATTAGTTACAAATGAATTCAATAAATCTAAATATAACTTTTGAACAATACGAAAGTATTACAGAATTAACAGTGGCAGACAGAACACTTTGCGAACTTGCAGCAGAGGCTTTAAATACTTCATATTCTCCTTATTCTAAATTCAGGGTGGGTACAGCAATCCGTTTGGCCTCTGGCGAAACGATATTAGGCAGCAACCAGGAAAATTTAGCCTACCCATCTGGACTTTGTGCAGAGCGTGTTGCCCTTTTTACCATTGGTGCTACCTATCCAAACGCAGTTATTGAAAGTATGGCTATTACTGCCCAAACTGATAATTTTGAGATTTTAAAGCCTGTTACTTCTTGCGGAGGTTGTTTGCAGGTGATGGCAGAGTTTGAGCGCAAGCAAAATACGCCGATTGAGGTGATTTTTTACTGTTTGAACGGAGAAGTATTAAAAGTGCCCAGTGTAAAGAGTTTACTGCCTTTTGCTTTTGTTGAGGATCGGTTGGAAAGATAGGCGGGGAGGCATCTCTCGACAGGTCGTCTTTGCGAGAAGGCTTTTTCAGCCGACGAAGCAATCTTAATGCGGTCGCTATGACCCATGGTTGTAAGATTGCTTTCCCGAACATTCGGGATTCCTCCTCGCAATGACGAATTTCTATTAGAATGTAGTTCTAACTCCCGACCTCGGACCTCCGACTTTTATACTTATATTTGGTTTTTTAGCCATAATGAAGCAACTCTACACCCTCGTTTTCTCCCTTTTTATTTCTTTTGGCGCAAATGCGCAGATCGTCCTTAAAAATAATGCGGTTTATAAAATAGTTTACTTCCGCTCCGCTGATGGAAAGCCGAAGGAAGACCGCAATCCAACTGTGGTAATGGCTTCAGCAAGCCAGAATTTAATTAGCTATGCAGCTATTCTCGATCGTAAAGCAAAGTATCCTTACGAACAAAGCATTGTTACGAAACCTGCACAAATTTTGTTTCAGGTTGCCGATTTAGGTATAGATAAGCAGATTGCAACTGCCGATAGCCTTGCAATTGGCAAGCAAACTTTTGAGTTGAGCAACGAAACCAAAGTGATTTTGGGTTATACCTGCAAAAAGGCCACCACGGTAGTTAATTCGAATAGAATTGATCTTTGGTACACTATTGAAGCAGGTATTAAAGCGGCACCAACCAATTTGGGCCAGAACCTTGGTTTGGTTTTAGAGCAGGTGCGTAACGGCAGTAGCTTTGTAACGGCTACAAAAATTGAAGAAGTTAAAAATTCGAAATTGATCGATCTCCAAAAAATAAGTGCTAAGCTTACCGATGCATTAACGTATAAAGATTTGCTTTGGAAAAGCAGGTTTACCACGCTAAGTGTTTTTAATAACGAAACGATCAATTTTATAGATAAACCACAATCGAACGATTCTGTATTCCGCTTTGCGGGAGGGACCGTGATTGCCAGGAAAGTTAAATTTCCTGAGCTTCAGTCCGACCCGAATGTTTTTGTCGATTTAACCGAACAATCGAACGGCGATGCTTATGATAGAACAGGATCGGTATTTATCATCCCAACCGATAAACAGATCAGTTTAATGGATGCACTTAAAAATTCTGTTAAAGACCTGCCGGTTTACGACAATGGTAATGGAAAGAAATACCAGGGTGTTGTGGCTACAGCAAATTATAATCCCGTTATAGAGTTGATGCGCTTTTTTACCCCTTTCGGTGTGGGTAAATACAATAATTTAAAACTGAAGGATAAAAATTGGGCGGAGAAAGTTTATTACAGACAGGATGTTTCAGAACTGTTCCCGCTGGTAAATGGAAAAGAAGTTTGGATAGCTGTTTTTGTTGGTAACTATGATAAGGGCGGTCATAAAGTTTCTTTAAATATAACACTGCATAATGGAGGAAGACAAAAAGAAGCCAAAGAAGTAATTTTGCCTTTATTTAATTCGACCAACGTAATGGAAATGGCTGGACAAGAATATGCAACTATGTTTAGCAGCGATAAAGGGTTGGAAGTTTCTTTCACCTTAGCAAAAGACCTAAAAGATGCAAAACTACGCTACATTACAACAGGCCATGGTGGTTGGGGAAATGGCGATGAGTTTGTACCACGGAAAAACACCATCTGGCTGGATGAAAAAGAAACATTCGCTTTTACGCCATGGCGCCAGGATTGCGGTTCGTACCGATTGTCGAATCCTGCCTCTGGAAATTTCGAAACGGGTCTTTCCTCGTCAGATTTAAGCCGTTCTAACTGGTGTCCAGGCACAGTTACCAATCCCGAATGGATAAGTTTGGGTGATTTAAAAGCCGGACCGCATACCATAAAAGTAACCATCCCGATGGGTAAACCAGAAGGTTCGAGCTCAAGCGCATGGAATGTTTCGGGCGTGCTGTTGGGGGTGGAATAACCAAATGATTTGTTATCCTGAGGATTAATTTATTGTATAAAAGTCAATATTAATGACGTATATAATTGATTATTTTTTTACCATACAGCTCATGCTTTCCTCGGCTCACCGCCGCCGATGGGCTCTTTCTTTTTGGTGTCAAAAAGACCAGCGTAGCTAGCTTGAATGCCGTTAAAAACATAAAAGCCCATGAAAAAACAAAAAACACCGGCTGAAAATTTTTCGTTCGAAGTTAGTAGGTTGGCTGTTTCGGTGGAGCCCGAAAAATTTGTTAGGCCGGATTTAAGTAGAACGAGGATATGGTGCTACGGGCCTAGTTGGGCGGGCATACACAGTTGGCACAAACCTGTCATATTTAAATGATTACAAAATAACGTCAATGGTAACGCAGTGAAGGATCTTTTTCTTGCCTCTTTTACCATATAAGATATATAAGGGAATATAAGCTCGGCTGACCCTATAATTGTTTTTTATTTTTAATTTCAAATAGCGTCTATGGGTCTTTCTATGCACCCTGCAACCCTAAATAGCACCACGAAACTATTTTTCTAAACCGGATTGAAGAGAAGATCCTTTTTTGCTGCCTTGGGCTGAGCTGGAGGGCAAAAAAGATCGCATCGGAAAGCCGGAGGAAACATTAAACAAAATTTACGGAACCCTGCTTTCTAAATCAATACAAACAAATTTAGATTTCGGCAGGTGAGACACCAGCCGATAGGATGAAATTGTTCAATTTGAATTTAAAGATCTCTCCGCTACGGTCGAGATGACGAAATATACTCCGTGATTTCCGTGCCTCCGTGGCCAATACATAAATCGTCAGGTCATTAAAAACGAATTTCCCATCTCGAAATGTGAATAACCTCTCTTCATTCTATGAAATCATTTTTATTATATTTACGGCTGCCAATTTTTGTAAATAAATGAGTGAAGAATTAGATCAAAACGTAAACGAAGAGCACAAACATACCATAACCCCAATCAACGGTTTATACGAAAACTGGTTTCTCGATTATGCGTCTTATGTAATTCTCGATAGGGCAGTTCCGCACATTAACGATGGACTTAAGCCTGTTCAACGGCGCATTATGCACTCGCTTAAAGAGATGGATGATGGACGTTTTAATAAGGCGGCCAATGTAATCGGTAATACCATGAAATATCACCCGCATGGTGATGCATCTATTGGCGATGCGATGGTGCAGATTGGTCAAAAAGATTTATTGATTGATATGCAGGGTAACTGGGGGGATCCGGTTACTGGCGATAGTGCTGCAGCACCACGTTATATCGAGGCACGTTTATCAAAATTTGCCAACGATGTGGTGTTTAACCCTGATACTACCGAGTGGCAGTTAAGTTATGACGGGCGTAATAATGAGCCAATAACTTTACCGGTTAAATTCCCTTTGTTATTGGCACAGGGTGCTGAGGGTATTGCCGTGGGTTTGGCTACCAAGGTAATGCCGCACAATTTTATCGAATTGCTGGATGCCTCGATAGAAGCGCTGAAAGGTGTGCTATATGCCTTTACGGCTTGTGAGGTGTCTATTTCGCCAAATACCTGTATTATTCAAGGGGATAAGCCACTCTTTTTGAGTGTGAACGATATCCTGATTGAAAATACAAAACACACTAAAAATTTATTAAAAAGAGAGTTGGAGATCCGCTTGCACGAGTTGCAGGAGAAGATTTTCTTTAGTTCTTTACTTAAAATATTTATTCAGGAGGGGATGTACAAAAATCCTGAATATGAAAACTCAACCAACTTTGATACCGTAGTTGAGGTATTACACATTTTATTTGATCCGTTTAAGCCATCGCTTTACCGCGAAATTTTACCTGAGGATTTTAAGAAGCTGATTGATAAGCCAATGAGTAGCATCACCCGTTTTGATGTGAAAAAGGCCGATGAGCAGATGAAAAACCTGGAAGATGAAATTAAAGTAGTTAAAAACCACTTAAAACACCTTACCGATTACGCTGTTGCCTGGTACCAGAAACTGAAAGATAAATACGGAAAAGGAAGAGAACGTAAAACTGAAATCCGTTTGTTCGATCGCGTAGAAGCATCGAAAGTTGCATTGGCGAATGTAAAACTGTACATGAACCGTGAGGACGGATTTATCGGATCGGGTTTACGTAAAGATGAATTTGTGGCCGATTGTTCGGATATAGACGAAGTAATTGTTTTCCGTGAGGATGGTAAATGCATTATCACCAAGGTAGCCGATAAAACCTTTGTAGGTAAAGGCATTATACACGCCCAGGTATTTAAGAAAAACGATGAGCGTACCATTTACAACATGGTTTATAAAGATGGTGCAAGTGGTACTTCGTATATTAAAAGGTTTGCTGTAGTTGGGGTAACACGCGATAAAGAATACGATTTAACCAAGGGATCGAAAGGTTCGAAGGTTTTATATTTTACAGCCAATCCGAACGGAGAAGCTGAGATAGTAAATGTTGCATTAAAACCGCACTCTAAATTGCGCAAGCTTCAGTTCGATCAGGATTTTGCAGAAGTGGCCATTAAAGGACGTGGCTCGCAGGGGAATATCATTTCGAAATATCCGGTCAAAAAAATCATTCTGAAGAGCAAAGGAGTTTCTACTTTATCTGGACTGAAAATCTGGTATGATGATTTATTAAAACGCTTAAATGTTGATGGCCGTGGGAAATACCTGGGTGAATTTGATGGCGACGATCGTATTTTACAAGTACATAAAGATGGCTTCTATGAGTTAAGTTCTTTCGAATTGAGTAACCACTTTGATGACGGCCTGATC
>NZ_JBFTRT010000307.1:0-5718 GCF_056399685.1 Pedobacter sp. 01N416 | reverse complement strand
GGGATAAGGTTCTGTTCCCGCAGATTACGCTGATTTGCGCAAACCTGATCTCTCCTGAGTTTTACGCCTTCCGTCCCAGGTTAAATAGCCCTGATGGCAGCGGAAATCCCTTTTGGTTAAGGATGGTTTGTTTGACGGAACGGATATCCAAAAGGATTGCAGCGGACAGCAGGACGGAACCCAACCTACATGTTACTGTTACTGCGCTCCTGATCATCAAAAAATTAATCTTTAGATTATGCTTAACAAATAATATTGAATTTTAAATGAGGAGATTAAGCATTAGCTTCCTCTTTAACCGCTAACTGCCCGCAAGCAGCATCAATATCTTTACCACGGCTACGGCGGATGTTAGTGTTGATCCCCTGGCTTTTTAAATAATTGGAAAAAGCATCGATCTTATCGCCTTCCGCATTGGTGAAATCGGCGAAAGAAATAGGGTTATATTCAATGAGGTTTACCTTGCAAGGAATATGTTTGCAGAATTTAGCTAAATCCATAGCATCCGAAATTTCATCGTTAAAATGATTAAAAACAATGTATTCGTAAGTTACCGGATTTTTAGTTTTAGCGAAGTAGTATTTTAGCGCATCGGCTAATGCTTTTAACGAGTTGGCCTCATTGATCGGCATGATCTCATTACGCTTTTTATCATCAGCGGCATGWAGTGAAAGTGCCAGATTAAATTTAGCACCGTCATCGCCCAATTTTTTGATCATTTTAGCAATACCCGCTGTAGAAACTGTAATGCGCTTATAGCTCATGTTTAAGCCATCTGGTGCAGTGATACGCTCAATCGATTTCAATACATTGGCATAATTTAACAGCGGCTCTCCCATTCCCATATACACGATATTGGTAAGGGGATTGTTGTAATTCTGTTTAGCCTGCTTATCGATCAACACTACCTGATCATAAATCTCATCAGCGTTTAAATTACGCTTACGGTCCATGTAACCAGTTGCACAGAACTTACAGGTTAAACTGCAGCCTACCTGAGAGCTTACGCAAGCGGTCATACGGTCTTCTAAAGGAATTAAAACCCCCTCTACAATATTACCATCTGCTAACCTGAAAGTATTTTTAATGGTATGGTCGTTACTGAACTGAGAATTGTTAACCTGAACAGCATTAATGGCAAAAGCTTCGTCCAATGCTTTACGAAGATCTTTAGAAAGATTGCTCATCTGCTCGAAACTTGTAGCCGATTTCTCCCAAAGCCATTGGTAAATCTGCTTAGCCCTAAATGCAGGTTGTTGCATCGCTACAAGATGTTGTTGCAACTGAGGTAGATCTAATGCACGGATATCGGTTTTTTTTGCTGTTACCATTTGTTGCAAAGGTACTTAAAAAAGGTGTAAGGCAGAAAGGCAGAAGGTTGAGGGTGCCTGCAAGATGCTAAATTTTACAATTAATTAGCTTTATCTTCCTCTGCCTCTTGAGTTTGACTTGCTGATAGCCTTACCTTTGGCAGGTTTGGAATTTCTGTTTCCCGCATTGCTTTTACCTGTTGGTTTTGCTCCGGAATGACCTGCGCTCTTTTTTCCTGTTGACTTTGGGCCAGACGGCTTTGGTTTAAATGCCTTTTTTGGCTGTTCTTCTCTAAGTTCGGGGATTTCTTCCCACGTATTTGTTTTTTTCTTAGTGCCTTTGGGTTTTGTTTTGGCTTCGGATGATGAATTTTCAACACTTTTGGTGATGCTTTTCATCTCGTCTTCGGTAAGTTCTCTAAATTCTCCTGTAGGAATACCTTTTAGATTGATATTCATAATGCGGGTACGCTCGAGCTTGGTAACCTCATAACCAAAATGCTCGCACATTCTACGGATCTGCCTGTTTAAGCCTTGAATTAAGATAATATTGAATACAAATGTGCTGATCTGCCTTACCTTGCATTTACGCGTATTCACCCCTAAAATTGGAACACCATTGCTCATCTCGAAAATAAAATCTTCGGTAATCGGTTTGTTTACCGTTACCACATATTCCTTTTCGTGTTTATTCCCCGCCCTTAAAATTTTGTTAACGATATCGCCGTTATTGGTCAGGAAGATTAAACCTGAAGAATCTTTATCCAATCGGCCAATTGGAAATATTCTTTCGCTATGGTTCACGTAATCAACAATATTATCGCGTACGCTGCCTTCCGTTGTACTGGTAATGCCGACAGGTTTGTTAAAAGCCAAAAGGATGAAATTACTTTCTTCTTTAGGTTCGATATTATGACCGTTTACCATCACTTTATCGCCTGCAAAAACCTGATCGCCTACTTTAGCCCTTTTTCCATTGATGAAAACGGTACCCTTTTCAATATAACGGTCTGCTTCACGGCGTGAACATAATCCACTTTCACTGATGAATTTATTTAAACGGGTTGCAGAGTTATTGTTCATACTGCAATTTTACGGAAATAAATCGTGTTATCCATTCTCCACACTGGCAACAAATGAATCGATGGTGCTTTTGAGTGCGGTTAAAGTTTCCTTATCGGTAATCGCTCCTTCATTGTTGATCTTCGCTTTTGCAAATGAGATAAGCTGGGGCGATACCCTCGCTTCAATTACCGTTAAAATATCGATTATGGATTGATAGGCTTTTTCACCCTGGGTTGAAGCAACAAGTGCTAAAACGGATTTCCCCGAAAATGATGCTGTGCTTACGGTCCAATCGAGCAGGTTTTTTAGCGATCCTGGTAAACCCATCGCGTATTCTGGTGTAGAGATGATGATTCCATCTGCCTTTTTGATGATTGAACGAAGCGCCTCGATAACCTGTGGTGGATTTTCCTGATCTAAATCAGGATTGAAGTGTGGGATATCTGCAATAGACGGAAAGTTTGTTACCTCGAACTCTCTGCCTAAAAGCCTGGAGATGGCAGTTATGTAAAGTGCATTAGTTGATATTGTTTTTGTGCTTCCAGAGACTGCCAATATTTTTTTCATTGCTAAAAGTAGCAAAGCGTAAATGGAATATCAAGGTGGTCTGGTAATCGTGTTGTCATTTCAAAACGGGCCATCGAAACGCACCAGGTTTCGACAGCCTATTCTAAACATATTAACAACTAAAAGTTTTGATCATCTGMACTTGGGCCATAGCTGCCTGGGATCGGAATATCAAGTATTCTTAAGTAAACACCTAACTGCGCCCTGTGGTGAGTGGTTTGGCTAAGTGAATGGCGGATGGTTTCGTATTTAGAATAATCCGCCAAAACCTGTTTGCCCATGCTCAATACCCAACGACCATTTAGGTCTTCTTCCGTCGCTTTTTCTAATTCTGCTTTTCCAAGTGCATAATTTTCCTCTAAAATTTTAACCAGGTCATCGGCACTTTCTACAGGTTTTTCTACATAAGGTGCTGTTTCAAAATCCAGTCCATCAGTAGTTAATGCCAGTGAAACCCAACTCGGCAGATCAGCAATATGAACCGCAAGCGATTTCATTTTCATGCTTTTTTCGTGTGGTGCCCAGTCAAACTTATCTACAGGTACAATAGCCAGGAATTTTTTTGTCGTATTAAATTCGGCTTCTAACTCTTTCAATAATAATTTAATAATGTCCATATTTTTCTGTTTTGTTTTTTCTGCGGTGTTTAAATCCATTAGTAGTAAATCGGCTATACTCATGATTTTGGTGTTTAGTTACACAAAGAAAATACAGCCCACTGACAACCCTATGGCAGTGTGAAAAATATTTTTTTAATAATTAACAGGGAGCAGGTGCATGTATTCACTTAGCGGCATGTGCTGCGTTTTTTTGAAAGGAATACCTAGATTTTTAAGGCAGATAATCCGGGTGAGGTTAAAATCACGGTATTCATTCCGGTAATGGCACCAGGCAATTAAATGCCAGCTAAAAGCATAGAAAATCAATCCAATTGGCTCTACTTCTCTTTTGCTCACTTCCTCCTTATTGTTTTTATAATCGAGTTCGATCAGGTGTTTTTCTGCAATAGCGTGTTGAATAAGTGATAGGTATTCGAAGTTAAAATTTAACCTTTCCGGAATCTGCAATTTAATATGCTGGTTTAAGGTTTCGAGCTTTTCCTTTTGTCCCGATTTTAATACCGCCTTTACTTTTGTCAGTGCTGTGGAGTAATGGGCACGGATGGAATTATCCGCAAATCCGTTCACCAAACTTTCAACCAATAGCAGTGCATTGGCTTCGTCCATATTAAAAGAAACTGGTGGCAGGAAATAACCTTGAACCAGATAATAGCCTTTATGCTGCTCAAAACTTACCGGTATTCCTTGTTCGCCCAATGCTTTAATATCGCGATAAACCGTGCGTATGCTCATATCAAACCTTTCCGCAATTTTTTCTGCGGTAATGTATTTTCTGGATTGAAGCAGGGTTAAGATTCCGAAAAGTCGGTCGATACGGTTCATAGTTTGTTTTTTTAGGCATTTAAAATTAAAGTTTTTTAATCAATTTTTCTTGTGGTACGTTATTTGTAAAAGATAAATACATATCAATTCTATTGGTTGAACCGTTATAATTAGGGTTTATCATACATAATCTGAATTAAATGGCTGCTATTATCCAAAAGCGCTTCTTCCGGGCAATAAAAAGTAAAGTAATAATAGGTTTCCTGTTTGCCTGTTTTGCATTGCTATTGGCATGGGGCATCAGCAAATTTGCTTTTACGCGGATGCTGGATACTGTTGAAGAAATTTCGGCCCCGAACGACCGCTTAAGGATCGTAAATGATCTCTCACATAAGATTGCCAGGTTAGATCAGTTACAAAGGGATGAAGCTTTCAATAAACAAGGTACCTATAGTTTTCTTAAAGAGTCGCGTAAGTTAAGGGCTAGTTTAGATACCTTACGCAAATTGTATAAGGGCGATTCCGCCCAGTTGGCCAGAATAAAGTCGATCAAGAATCTGTTAACCGACCGGGATAAACAATTTATCAATTACTTAAAGGTGCGAGAAACATTGGTGAATACCAAATCGTTCTCTAATGAGGTTCAGAAATTAAACGAACTGGTTGCTACACGTACTAGGCAGACAGATAGCGCAGTACTGACCACCGAGACAACTACATCGACCACTACAGTGGCACCTGAAGAAGAACAGAAATCGAGGGGTTTTTTGAGTAAACTGTTTGGCAAGAAGAAATCTGATGTGTATAAAATCATTAATGAGGAATTTAAGGTAAAGCGCGATACGCTGAATGCTAAAGCTGAAGATAGCATTATGAAGAGCATGACGGGGGCCTTGAAAAATATCGAACTAGAGCAACGCCAGAAAAGCCAGAAATTTTTAAAACGCGAAGCAGACCTGTCAARTGCCAGTAATGCCCTGACCGCCCAGATGCTACAGATTTTAAGAGAAGTGGAGGGGGAGGCAGTGGCCCAGATAGATTTAAACGGTATACAGGCCAAAGAGGTGGTTAATGATGGGATTACGCAGATCACAACCATTATCATTATCTTTTTTCTCTTAACGGTTATTCTGCTGTATTTAATTTTAGCTGACATTACAAAAAGCAACAGGTACAGAAGGGCATTGGAGCTTGCCAAAGATGAGGCAGAATACCATGGTAAGGCTAAGCAACGGTTCCTATCGAACATGAGCCATGAGATCAGAACGCCACTGCAATCTATTTTAGGCTATGCCGAGCTGATTACCCAGCAGGATGTGCCGAATAAGAAAGATGTGGATGCCATTTATCAATCTTCCATTCACTTACTTCAAATTGTGAACGAGGTATTAGAT